>CAZEDN010000132.1:0-3638 GCA_964510905.1 uncultured Candidatus Peribacteria bacterium | reverse complement strand
TGTTCTTTTTTCATAACCAAAATTAAATGTACTGGTTTGCCAGTACATTCTAACGCGCCCACCGGAAAAGTCAAGGCAATTACGGAGCCTCCCGATAGATTTCAAACGTAAAACTCGGACTCGCATTCCCCTCCTCATCTTCAAAATAAACCTCATAGATGTTGCTTCCCACATCGTAATTCAAGAAATCGGCGCGTGCTCGATACACCCATGTATCACTGCCCGCCTCATATTGAGTCAACTGGTACGAATTCACATAAATTGCCACCGCACTTTCGCTCACCGTACCGATAATGGTCACCTCTTCGGCATCTGTAGTGTAAACGATGTCCGCCGAAAAAGGCTCGTCATTTAAAGTTGTGACGGTCGGCGCATTCAACGAGTCACTCAAGGTCACTTCTTCTGTTTCTCCCACTTCCTCGGCCTCACTCACCTCCTCAGTCTCCTTTTCCTCCTCCACAGCAAACATTCCTTCCGGCACTTGAATGATCACTTCAACCGCCTCACTCTCCATATCCGATCCATTTTTCGCCACCACCGTGAACAAATTGCGTCCTTCTCGAAGATTCCCATAGTCCGACGACGCACCATAGCGCCACTCCGTCGACCCTGACTCATAATGTTGCAACGTATATGGGGAAGCGTTCCCGTCCGCATCATAACTGGTCACCGTCACATTGGCCGTGTTGCCACTCGTGGTTCCATGAATCGAAAACGGCATCTCATCGTTTTCCGTCAACGTGTACGGGCTCATCTCCGGCGTGGTGATGGTCACCACCGGCGCCATCCCATCGTAAACCTCCTCTTCTTCCTCAACCGCCTCGATCGTCACACCCAATACCGTTTCGGCCGTCGTGGTGTCCTCTTCAATCACAATCTCCTCGATCACCTCATCCACCACCGCAATGGCTGGCACTGCATCCTCCTCATCATTCCATACATACCAATCGGTCGCCTTCCACGTATCATCCACAGCCGCCAGTAAAGATACCGGCTGACGTGCCTCTATGGCCGCGATATCACTCGCCGTCACTTCGATCTGCTGTCCAACCCCCACTCTAACATCCTCCAATACGATCTCCCGTCCGGAACTCTCCTCAATCACCTCCACCTTCACCTCACCTTCCAACACACGGACCGTCTCACGATCGGTCAATCCAACCTCAAAAATCGTTCCATACGACGTCACACGCAAATTATCAGTCTCCACCACAAAACGCATCATCGAATCATAGTCCTCTTCCACATTCAGCCAAACACGCCCGGTTTGAAGCGCCAATCGAACCTCATCCACATCCCCACTCGTGTCGATTTCATCGATCTCCAACTTAGTTTCCGCATCCAAACGAACACGCGACCCCTTGTAAAACTCCAAAAACCCGCGACTCGCTCGCTCCGTTGACATCATGTCTCCTTCCAATACGAGTTGTCCATCATACGCCTTGGTCCACTCCGTCTGTCCCCACGCCAAAAGCTCCGCCTGTCCCTGATCAAGATAGAGATAAATCTCGTTCTTAAGTTTAGTCTGCTGTTGATCCACAAAACTCCACACAAATTGAACAACCAAAACCACAATGATGCCGATCAAAATGATCAACAAAAACGGCCACAGCAAATCCATGAATCGCTTCTGACGACGAACATGAGGGCGACGGCGTCGAACCATGTGAGAATAGGTTAGGAAGTGGTGATTAAGGACCCTCTGGAAAATACGGCGTTGTGACGAAATTTGCAGAGGGTCCTAAGATAAGGGAAAAATGGGATTCTGTAAAGGAAAATCGCCTCTGATGCTCCTTACAGTCCCATCTCCTGCTTGAGAGCATTCAAATCGCGCATCATTTTCTGGTCTTTGCGCATCATTTTGATGATCTTTTCCACCGAATGCATCACGGTGGTGTGGTTGCGCTCAAACGCCTCTCCAATCTGTTCAAACGACGCATCCAACTCCCTGCGAATCAAATACATACAAATCTGGCGCGGCACTAGGATCTCTTTTTTACGTACCGCTCCGACCAGATCACTTTTGGTCAATTTGAAGTAGTCGGCCACGATCGAAATCACATCGTCGGGGGTCTTAGCGAGAGAGCGATGTTCCTGCCCGTCATCCAATATTGCGAACTCTCCATCACGATTCAATTTCTTCAAAATCTGCGCCACGGAACGCACCGTAGGAGTACTCTGCTCCAATTCATACTGTGCGATCGCTTGCATCAGCACACCTTCCAATTCACGTACACTATGGTGAACATTGTAAGCGATGAACTCAAGAACTTCCGGAGGCAACATCACCTGATGTTCGCGACATTTCGTGTGTAAAATCGCCAATCGCGTTTCATAATCTGGAAACTGAACATCCACGATCATGCCCATCTCGAAACGACTCACCAATCGGTCTTCGATATCCCGCAAATCCTTGGGCGGTCGATCCGAACTGATGATGATTTGTTTGTTGCCGTCATAGAGGTCGTTGAAGGTGTGAAAGAACTCTTCCTGCGTGCGCTCCTTATGCGCCAAAAACTGAATGTCATCGATGATCAAACAGTCCACATTGCGATATTTTTCTTTGAACG
Organism: uncultured Candidatus Peribacteria bacterium; assembly: GCA_964510905.1. Lineage (GTDB taxonomy): Bacteria > Patescibacteriota > Gracilibacteria > UBA1369 > UBA12473 > CAZEDN01. The sequence continues at coordinate 1,068 of CAZEDN010000132.1, read as the reverse complement.
ATTTGGCCTTTTGACTCCGTATTGCCTCCACGATCTCATTCATGAACTTTTCGGACGTCATGTACGCCACAACTGAGTTGGAATGATTCTTGAGGATCGCGTTTCCAATCGCCTGAAGCAAATGGGTCTTCCCCAATCCCACCCCTCCATAAATGAAAAGCGGGTTATACGCCGTTCCCGGTCGATTCCCCACCGCCACTGCCGCCGCATGCGCGAGACGGTTTTCTGGGCCAATCACATAATTTTCCAAGGTATACCGTGGGTTAAGCGCCTTGCTACGCACACCATCGGAATTCACCGTATATTCTTCCTTATTTCGAACTTTACGCACTTTTTTCACTGGAACGGAAATCGTGTTCACATCAACCCCTCGCGTATCGTCCGGCTGTCCCAATTTCCCATCCACTTCATACTGAACCTCTTGAATCGAATCATCACACGCTTGAGCCGCCTCCAAAACCGACGCTCTATATTTGTTAGCCACCCAATCGCGCGACAGGACTGTGGGGAACGCCACCACCAGGTTTCCATTGTTTCGCTCGATCACTCCCGCATGCTGAAACCAGGTCAAAAAATCAGACCGCTTGATCTGCGATTCCAGCGCTTTGAGCACCTCTATCCAAAAGTCACGATAGGAAACGTCCGCCATTCGAAAAATCAAAGTTAGGGACTCCTATCTTAATGTCCCCTACCGTCCGACACAAGAGAATTATTTAGGCAGCTTCATCCAAGTCCCTCTCATCGGCATTTCCATCTTCATGCCCACGCGGTGGGGCTGGCAATTCTACTTCCGCTTTAGGAAGAGTGGGTTGATGATCTTCCACCATTCTAGGCTCATATCTTGGAGGAGGCACAATAGGCGGAGGTAAATCATCGGGCACTTCGGCCCTGGGAAGAGTTGGAGAGGATAGCAATTCAGAACTCGCCGCACGACGAGGAGGTTTAGATCTTTCCACCACATCCGTATCCGGAATAATGCCCGCCAAACGTGGCGATGCGGGAGGAACTTCAATTTCAAAAGAAGACCCTTCACGCGTGGTGCGAGGGCGCTCCACCACTTCTTGAATA
>CAZEDN010000131.1:0-3675 GCA_964510905.1 uncultured Candidatus Peribacteria bacterium | reverse complement strand
TACCCCGCCGCCGGAGTCATCAAGCACCTCCTCGAAGAGAGCGGCTACAAAGAGTTCCTCCTCGACGGCAGCCCAGAAGGGGAGACCCGCTACGAAAACGTACAAGAGCTCGTTTCCGTGGCCAGCAAATACGACAAATTGGAAGCAGGCATCTCGCTCGCCACGTTCTTAGAAGAAGTCGCGCTCATCTCCGACTTGGATCAAATCGACGACCGCGACAACGCCGTGACCTTGATGACACTCCACTCCGCCAAGGGTCTAGAATTCCCCAACGTATTCATCTGCGGGATGGAAGAAGGCGTTTTCCCACACTCCCGCAGCCTCCTCGAACCCAACGAACTGGAAGAAGAACGCCGCTTGATGTACGTGGGACTCACACGCGCTATGGACCGCGCCTATCTATTGTACGCCGAACGACGACTACTCTACGGCGACATCAAACAAAACGCGCCCTCACAATTCCTCCAACAACTCCCCGACGACTTGATCGAAACCAATTTTGAAACCGAATTCGAAACCGACGCCACCATCGAAGTAAGCGGCATCCTTGGGACCTACATGGGCAAGAAAGGAAAAGCCCGCGCCGCCGGCCTCAAACGCATCCCCATCGAAAACAAAAGCGGATTCTACCCAGACAAGGAGCCAGACTACGACGGCATCGACGAAATCCCCGAGGACGACCTCGTGGTGGATTACTCTCCCGGAGACCGCGTTCGCCATCATACATTTGGCGACGGCGTGATCGCCAATGTCCAAGGAGGAGTGCTCACTGTAGCCTTCAAGGACCCCAAATTCGGCGTAAAAAAGCTGGCAGCCAGCGTTGCGCCTCTAGAGAAATTGTAGCAAGATAAATTGACAGGATTTACTCATTGGGTGTAAGTTTTTCACCTATGCAATTTAAACATCCTAATCATGAGTGACGGACCTGATGAAGGCGGACAACCCTTTCTACCACCATTAGACGCAGGACTGACCGACGCAGGAGACCCCGAAGAGGTTGACCTTGCGAGCCTCGGAGCACAACCAGACCGTCCAGAATTCCCTCCTCCAGACGCCCCTCAAAACCCACCTCTCCTCGGCATCGACCAAGCCGTTCAATTTGAGACCATTTCGGCGCTCCATGCAAAGGGAGCAGATCTTGATGACGACGATCTTCGCCAATTGAGAGCCGCGGTTGCAGCACAAGCCAATATTCTTCGAGTAGGAATGGGCCAAGATCCACGTCCATTCAGCCCCGATTACATCGATCAAATTCTGGAGGCACGACGCGCCCTTTGCATCATGAAAGACGTCGTAACCCAAGCAATCGCTGAACATATGAGAACCAGAATGCTCCCTGTAGAGGCTAGGGCTGATGGGCCAAAGATTGAGTTGAGGCCGGACGCAAAAGCAGCAGGGAAAGGTATGCCAAACACAAACTCATCGAGCATCAAATTCAAGGCATTCCCAGGGACGGGCGTTGAAGTCTCTACTCCTGAATACGTTGCCGGGCAAATCGACAAAATCCTACATCTTCTAAAATTAGGAGGGGAATACCGCTGCACAAAAGTGGAACGCGACGAAGGGTGCGATGGCTTCAAATGTCATATAGGGAGGGTCCTGTCACCCGCAGAGCAGCTAGAAAGGGATCTCTCAAGCGCTACATTTTGGCATCGCGGCTTATTGAACGCACACCTCCTCACCCAAATGGGAATCGTCCCAGAGGGGATCACACACTTTTTAGAAGAGCAGCTAGGAACTTTACTCGATTCAGTTAGGGAAGAAATGAGCTCAAGAGTTTTTGAAGAAATAATTCGCCAGTTCATCGTGGATAACATTGAAAGAATCAATGAAGTTAGCAGTGCTTCCATACCTGATGGCGAAAAAGAGGGCGTAATGGCCGCACGCCAAAGAAGCGTACTCGATCAACTCAAAAGTGAATTGACGGGACGTTTTTCGGGGCTCGCCATCGTTGATGCTGGAGAAATGGGACCATTGGTATTGCACGCACCGGACGCTGACGTGGACAGGTTTCGTGACCTAGTAAGGAAAAAGATTGATCAGCGTTTTCCAGGAAGTACAGTAACCGTAGAAGAAGGCCCAAGGGAAGAGACCTGGGCAAGAGCAGAGGTAACCCTCGCCGATCCACCACAGCGAACCAAGCTACCCGCATTCGGTTGACAAATCAGGAATGGACTGCTTGAATAACCCCTAAATCTTCAAATCAGTTTTGTGATGCCTGAAGAAGGAATACCACATGTGCGCCCACTCGACGAATTGGGGATCAAGATACCAGATCTCCTGGAAGAACCCCTGGAGAGTAGAAATGCAACAGGGTTACTCGTGACCATGAGCCGTACTCAACTGGGAAGGTTGCGCGTGGACGCCAAGCGTCCGGGAGGCACCATTCACCGTCATCAAGTTGTCCAAGGAGTAAAATGCGCCCACGGCATCGACGACACCGCCTCTTTAGCATCCGCGGATGAAGTTTTCGTTCGATACATCGCCCAACAACTAAAAAATAAAGGATTTGAGGTAGGAATCATCGAACGAGAGGGAAAACCTCCTCATTTAAGCGTTGCCCATACAGAAGAGGATCCTCTCACAGCCGTAGAAATCATTAGAAAAGAATGCATCGCCATTCGAGAGGAGTCCCAACTGGACGGCCTAGCCATGACCTTCTCCGCAAACGGCGACAACCCAGTAGTTTTCCAATTTGGATGGGTCCTTCCCGACAAACAAAAGAAAAGCACATCATGACCGAAGAACTTGAGGCCTCACACGACGACGACGAGTTCCCTGTTGAGTACGCAGCGGATGATTGGACGATCGTTGAGCCCAGCATGGGCCACACCGATGGAGGAGGGCCACCCAGCATCACCACCCTGCCTGTAGGGAAAGGCCCCGAGAGAAGGGGCGGTCCTGAACGCGTTCAAGCCCTTTTTAGAGTACGGCTCACGCATGTCGATCCCGGGCGGATAGGAGCCATCGTAGCGCAAATCGCCCCCCACGCTTATGAGACAATCAGTCATTTCGACCGGTTGCAAAGTTTTCTAATGGATGTGCTTTACGGGGCACTCACTCAGGGAGAGTTTGATGTACAACTCAAAAGAAAAAGCGAGGCCATGATTAAAATGAGAGGAACCTACATCGACATGGAACGAGCCCTAAGACTCATGAACGACACGTGTCGCCGATTGAGCATGCGCGGAATCATCGATGTCCGTTCACGCGAAATGCAAAAAGTCTGGAAAGATACCATCATAGGCTGGACTTGATGATCACTTCCCTTCCTCCTCCTTCTCATCCAAGTGGAAGAAGCTAAAAATACTCTTCTTGGTGCCAAACGCTACATTTTTGGTCCCACACGCATTGCAGGTATACACATATCGCCGTCCCACACGGCTCACTTCGGTGACTTTATCGCAATCTTTGCAATAAAAAACGACGTCATCCGGCAGGCCGGTTGTCTTAATCCCGGTGGGCCGCTTGGTAGGAGCGGAAGGCTTTGCCGGTTTTTTGACCGCAGATTTCTCTGCAGGCTTTGGGTCGGGCATAAAAAAAGATTAAAGATCCATTCGCAAGGGCTGTGGATCAGATTTATCTTCTGGTGAACGTTCAACAGGTTCACGACGAACGGGTTGCTCCTCTGGTTGAGCAGCCACCGGCTCCCGTGGAGCTTGCGGTTCTCGAGGT
>CAZEDN010000130.1:0-3723 GCA_964510905.1 uncultured Candidatus Peribacteria bacterium | reverse complement strand
CTTTGCTCGCTTAAACACACTGTTCACCGCTTTGTAGATGTGTTCCGGCTTCAGCTGGTTCGCGTTTTGTTTGGTGAGCGCTTTCGTGAATAGATTTAAAATAACCTCAGCATCACAAGTAGAATTCACTAACCTATGGTCCTTTTCGAAAATCTCCTTTTCAAGATCGTAAGCATTGAAAACATTTCCGTTGTGAGCGAGTGCCACACCAAAAGGCGCTGGCCCCAAAAAGGGCTGCGCATCCTCAACCTCGATCCCTCCAATAGTGGCGTAACGGGTGTGTCCCACTCCGGCATAACCCTGGAGCCGTTTCATATGGCGCGTATGGAAAATATCACTGACCAATCCCAGATCCTTTCTCAAATGAAATCGTCCGTTAAAGGTATACATTCCCGCCGAATCCTGCCCACGATGCTGCAACGTAACCAACGCATCGTACAGATCTTGCGCAATGTAATCATGTCCATAGAGTCCAACAACGCCACACATAGTTTTTGAAATTAAGAATTAGAAATTTCGCCCAATCTTCGGGCCGCCTCGGTAACGTTTTCCATGAGACACGCGACCGTCATGGGGCCTACACCTCCAGGAACAGGGGTGATATAAGACGTTTTTTGCGAAGCCGCATCAAAATCAACATCACCTACCATCTTACCATCCACACGGTTAATACCCACATCCACCACAAGAATATCGGCCCGCGACGTGTGGGCCTTGAGATCCTGAGTATGAACATGGCACGTCGTCACCGTCGCATTCCGATTGAGGAGCATGATCGACATGGGCTTGCCCACGATATTGCTGTGTCCAACCACCACCACTTCCTTCCCTTCGAGCGAAATGTCGTAATGCTCCAACAGACGAATCACCCCTTTCGGTGTGCACGGCACGAGTGACTCAAATTCGGTCGAAAGCACCATTTTCCCGATGTTGTAAGCGTGAAATCCATCCACATCTTTTTTTGGCTCAACCGCGCGGATCACCAGAGGTTCTTCCACGTGGTCAGGGAGGGAGAGCTGCACCAAAATGCCATGGACCGTATCATCCGCGTTCAGCTTTTCCACCGTCGCGATGAGTTCTTCGGTCGTGGTCGATTCAGGAAGGTCGATCTGTTCGTAAATAATGCCCGTTTTCTCAGCGGCCTTCTTTTTTTGTCCGACATAGGCCAAACTGGCCGGATGTTTACCCACTAAAATGACCGCCAACTTGGGTTGGATGCTCTGATCGGTCAGCGCCCGCACTTCTCCCGTTACTTTTTCGAGGATTTCATCGGCGACTTGGCGACCATCGAGGAGTTCCATGGGAGAAATATAGAAGAGGACTCGATTGTATCAGGTCGGAAGGTGAGGGGCAACTTCTTTCCAGATCAATTCCGCGGTCTCATCCTTAGTGGGTTGAAGGGGAACCGACTTCCAATCGTGTTTTTCTGCTAATCCCAAAAGAACTTCTCGGCACTTGGCAATAAGATCATGTTTCTCTTCGTGAATATGACCGGATTCAATCGATTTTTCCGCGCGTTCTCCATCGATGAGGATAGCCAAATCTTCCTGGAGAAGGTACCGATTCGCCGCTTCCATCCATTCGAGCGGAAGCCCTTTAGTTGTTCCCCACGCGATCCCAGTCCCTACATAATCTTCTGCCACCACAATTTTCCCTTCATCGAGCCATTGTTTGAGTTGCGGCTGAAATTGATGACGATTGATGATGAACCACAGTTGGAGTTCGTGCTCACTGATCGCTTGCCCTCCCGAGCGCAACAACGTATGCAAATAATCCCCAGAAGGATGCACGTCGTACGCGGGATACTTCACTCGTACCGCATCATGTCCAGCGGCTTTAAGACGCTCCACCAATCGCTTGGTATGTGTGGTTTTGCCGATATTGTTGACGCCGTAAATGGTGATAAGCATATAACTTTGAATTAATCTGTGCTCCCAAACCCGCCTCGACTATCCTCTCGGATCTCATCAACTTCCTCCCACTCAAACTTATCAATATGCACAAAAACCCCTTGTGCGATCTTTTCGCCGCGCTTAACCGTGACCGGCTCCTTAGAAAAATTATAAACCTGGATTTTAACTTCATCCTCCGGTCCGCAGTAGTCATGATCGATGATCCCAAATCCATGAGGAGGGGCGAGCCCCTTCTTCCGCGGAGTACTACTCCGCGACGCCACGATCAACATATAATCCTTCGGCACCTCCACCACCACATTCGACGGCACCAACTCGATCGTCCCCGGCTCAATCGTCGTATCTTCCCGCGCAACCAAATCAAAACCCACCGACCCGTCCGTTTCATACACGGGAAGCGGCAAATCTTTATCGATGCGTTTGATTTTCACCTTAATCGACATCCACAGGAAGGGTTAGTTGGTTGAGAAGTTCATAGAGTTCATCTTTGAGTTTACCTTCGATCACACGACCGTGCCCCGGAATAATGACATCCGCCCGCTCAAAAATCAATTTCATGGTGTTGAGGAGATCCTGCGGATTCCGTGTGGAAAGCGGCGCCTCCGCCCGAATCAAATCTTCCCGCACCGCATCGCCCACACACATCCACGTTTTGCCTTCCCACTCGTACACCAAACTCACATCCGCCTCGGTATGCCCCGGCGTCTCCACCAACTCCACATCTTTTGGCAAACCTCGCACCTCATCTGGAGGGAAAATGTGCGCCACTCCCTCCTTATCCAGCATCGCATGCGCACTGTGAATGAAAGCGGTCCCCGCAAACAAATGATTATTGAACGTATGGTCCAAATGGTGATGACTGTTGACCACGTGGTGAATATCCTCAGGCTTTAACCCACGTTCCTCAAGCACTTCAAGTAACTGATCTTTTCTCACCATCGAACTCACATCAAACAAAATATTCACACCGTCCTCCTGAATGAGCGTCACACTGCTCGTCAAAGGATCGATATGATAATACGCCCCCTCATGAGGGAAATTCTTATGTTCGCCTTCAAAGAGAACCTCGATCATGACGCATCGGTTAGAGATACGGCGTGATGTCCACTTTAACGCCCGGCCCCATCGTCGTGGTGGCCGTCACGCTATTGATGAAGTTACCCTTCGCACCAGGAGGCCGATTCGCGATGATCGCTTTGATGTAGGTATCAAGATTTTCCTTGAGTTGTTCTTCACTGAAGGAAACTTTGCCAACGGCATTGTGAAGGTTGGACTGTTTGTCATTGCGGAACTCAACCTTTCCTTTTTTAACCTCAGCGATGGCAGGGACGATATCAGGAGTAACCGTGCCCGCTTTGGGATTCGGCATGAGTCCTTTTTGGCCCAATGTTCGCGCAATCTTACCCAATCCCTTCATCATTTCAGGGTGGGCGACCGCCACGTCAAATTCGAGCCAACCTTTTTCGATCTCTGCGATCAAGTTTTCGTTGCCCGCTTTGACCGCGCCAGCGTCCAAAGCTTCTTTGGCATTGCCTTCATCGACAAAAGCCACCACACGAACCTCTTTCCCGGTTCCGTGGGGGAGTCCGACCGTACTGCGGATCACTTGGTCCGCTTGAGTGGGGTCGATATTGAGATTCATATGAACCTCAACAGTCGCATCAAAATTGGTGGGGGAGGTTTCTTTGAGAAGCGCGATGGCTTCTTCAAGAGAGTAGACTTTTTTAGGGTCCACTTTTTCGAGCGCGGCTCGATACTTTTTACCTTTTTTAGGCATGATATGGGGGTTAGTGGTGCAAACGATCCCATC
>CAZEDN010000129.1:0-3728 GCA_964510905.1 uncultured Candidatus Peribacteria bacterium | reverse complement strand
GCGTTCAGTCGCAATTTGAGAAATCAGGAATATATGATTTTTAATAAAAAACTCTCGAAAGAGGATTACGAGAAACGGCTGGAAGAAATTTTGAACACCCTTTTTGAAGATCCGGATTGGATGGATACTTCACGGCGAAAAATCCGTAAGGGGGCGATTCAGCGTCATGCGCTCATTTTGAATTCCGAAAGAAGTTTGGGGAACAACATTCGAAACTGTAAAAATGCCCAGCATGTTTTTGATGTGGAAGATTTGGAGGATTGTAAATTCATCAACTATGGACTGGGAATGAAGGATTCTTATGATGTGAGTGCAGGAGGTTGGGAGAGTGCTTTGCTCTATGAAATGATTAGCGATGCGGAGGCGTACCATACGGCGTTTTGTAGTTCGGTTATTACTGGTCGTGATTTGCAGTACTCTCGCTGTGTTTGGAATGCCAAAAATTGCTTTGGCTCAATCAGTCTTCAAGGGCGTCATCGGTTTGTGATTTTGAATAAACAGTATGAAGAAAACGAATACCAAAATTTGAGGACGCGGATTGTTGAGCACATGAAGACAACGCGCGAATATGGGGAGTTTTTCCCTCCCGCGCTCTCGCCGTTTGAGTACAACCGAAGTATGCCGATCGATTACATGCCGCTTTCTAGGGAGGAAGCTCTAAAACGAGGCTTTCGTTGGTATGAAGGGGGAAAGAAGGCGCGGCAGAACGCGACGTATGCGATCCCTAACCGCATTGATGACGTTCCGGATTCGGTGGTGGATGAGGTGTTGAAATGCGCCGAGTGCGACAAGAATTATCGCGTCATTGCCCAAGAAGTGAAGCTTCATCATCAGATGAAGGTGCCTTTGCCTAAGTTTTGCTGGCCGTGCCGATTGCAAAAATTGATTCAATCGCGATTGCCGCGTGCGTTATTTAAAAATACGTGCAAGAAATGTAGCGCGCCGATTGAGACGCCGTATGCGCCGGATCGTCCTGAAATGATATACTGCGAAAGCTGTTATTTAAGTGAAGTTTACTGATGCCCAAACAAACCACATGCGCGGTTTCGGGTCAGTCGTTCGTTCATACCGATCAGGATTTGGCGTTTTACAAAAAAATTGGAGTTCCTCTACCGAAACTGTGCCCTCACGAGCGTCGTCGCCGTCGTTTTGCCTTTCGGAATGAACGAGCGCTTTATGAACGCAAGAGTTCGCTGTCTGGAGAAAAGTTCATCTCGTGTCACCATCCGGACAACCCTTGGCCAGTGTGCACCCCAAAGGAGTGGTGGGGCGATGACTGGGATGCCACAATCTTTGGGCGTGATTACGACTTCGATCGTCCCTTTTTGGATCAATACATGGAGTTACAAAAAGTGGTCCCTCAAATCGGCATCAACGACGTCAACAATCAAAACTGTCCTTACGCCAATTATGCCGCGGATTGTAAAAATTGCCACCTCATTTTCGGGTCGATTTACTGCGAAGATTGCCTTTACGGAAACCCCTATTACTGCAAATGCTGCATCGATTCACTCCTGGTGCGCGACTCTGAGTGGTGCTATGACTGCATCACATGTGAGAAGTGCTATGAATGCTTTTATTGCCAGGATTGTGTGGGGAGCAATAATCTAATTTTTTGTTACGATTGTCGGACGTGCAGCGATTGCATCGGTTGTGTTGGATTGCGGGGAAAGAAATTCCACATCTTCAACAAGAAATATTCAGAAGCAGATTACAAAAAGTTCCGAGCTCAGTTGGATTTGTGCAATTCGGCGCAAGTTGCCCATGTCCGAGAACAATTCAATGAACTCAAACTCAAAACACCCCGTCGCTCTATGACCGCCATTCAATGCGAAGAAGTAACTGGCGATTACATCTATAATTCCAAGAACACTCACGATTCGTACGACTGCCAGCGGTGTTGGGATTGTGCGTATGTGGCGCAGGTGATCGATCTCAAAGATGCACACGACTGCAACTACACGGAGGAACTTGAGATCGCATACGATTACATCGGGATGTATCGAGCGCAACGGGTGTTTTTCTCGGTTTGGATGCACAATTGTAGCGACATTTGGTATTCCAGTTATTGTGTGTCGTCGAAAAACTTATTTGGGTGCATTGGACTTCGAAATCAGGAATATTGCATCCTCAATAAGACGTACCAAAAAGAAGAGTTTGAGGAGTTGCGTACGCGTATCATCGAACAGATGAAGAAGGAGGGTACATTTGGTGAGTTTTTCCCGGTTTCTCACTCTTTATTCCCTTACAATGAAACGTTCGCGGATGAGTCCTTCCCGATGAGTAAAGATGAGGCGCTGAAACGTGGTTATGCGTGGCCCGATACGGACCCCAAAGAGCATCCACCTCAAACCGTGGCGATCATGGACGATATCTCGAAGGTGCCGGATTCCATTGTGGATGAGGTTTTGGCATGTGAATGGTGCGAGAAAAATTTTAGGCTTACGGAGACTGAGTTGAAATTTTATAAGAAATTTGTACTACCTGTCCCTAAAAAATGTGCCGATTGTCGCCATCGGGATCGTTTGGCGCTGAGAAATCCGCGAACCTTATTTGAGCGCCCGTGTACAAAATGCGGGGCCAACCTTCAATCCACCTATAAAGCAGATCGCCCGGAAATGGTGACCTGTGAGAAGTGCTATGAATCGGCCGTCTACTGATGTGGGTGCTGGGCGTGATCGTTCTCGATGAACCGCTTGAGGACTTCAAAGTGAGTGACGAGGCTGTCGATTTCGACGTGCTCGTGGTCGGTGTGGTGATCGCGGCCGATGGGCCCGAGTACTCCTGTGGGAATGTTGCGAGAGGCAAAAAATCGTGCGTCGGAGGCGCCGTTGTTGGTGGCGAAGCTCATGCGCTTTTGGCGGATTTCTTTGGTGGCTTGAGATAGGGCTTGGATGTACGGATTTTTAGGGTCCATTTCGAAAACTTCCGCAAAGATGGTTTCTTCTATTTCGGCGTCTTTGGCCTTTTCGTTAACCAGTTTTAGGACTCCGTCTCTCCCCCACTTCTTCCCTCCGGTCAGACGGAACGACATGGTGGCGGCGGCTTCCCCGGGGAGGGTGTTGATTTCCTTTGCGTTCCCTCCTTCAAACGCAACAATTGCAGCGCTGGGCATCCACCCATCTTTGGGTTTGGGGAACTCCTTTTTGATGGCCAAGCAAGCGTCCATGAGCGACCCCAAAATGCTCTTTCCTAACCAAGGATAGGCACTGTGGAGCGCCTTCCCGCTCATACGAATGTTCACCGAAACGAAACCTTTTTCTTTGGTCACGATTTCATAGCGCGGACGTCCTTCACTCACGATGCAGAAATTGGTGCAGTACCCCTCTTGCTCAAGGAGGTGATGCGTGTGTTCCCCGCCCTGTTCCTCGTCACTGGTGAGCATCAACCCGAGCGAGGGGCGGTTCTCCTGCTGACTGAAATACTTCATCGCTGCCATGATGCACGCCACTCCTCCTTTCATGTCCATCGCGCCGCTTCCGTATAACTTGTTCCCCTTTTTCTGCGCGGTGAATTGCGTACTAGAACAAACCACATCCACGTGCCCGCTCAACAGGATATGGGGATGCTTGGTGGCTTCGGTCGTGATGACGAGCGTGGGTAACCCGTTGATCGTGTGTTCGTTGATGTACAACTTACATCCTTCAAAATAGTCCTTCACAAAATTCATGAGTTCGAAAATCTTGAGCGGCTCGTCGCAGTGTGACGGGAACGCAATGAGGTCGGTC
>CAZEDN010000128.1:0-3731 GCA_964510905.1 uncultured Candidatus Peribacteria bacterium | reverse complement strand
AACCACTTCCTCCTCAACCACTTCCTCCTCAACCACTTCCTCCTCAACCACTTCCACTTCCTCCTCCTCAGCCATTTCTACTACTTCCTCTTCAACCACCTCTACTACTTCCTCCTCGGCCATTTCTTCTTCTTCCTCAATGATTTCTTCCTCAGCGACCCCGTCAGGCATTTCTAACAGATTGGCTTGCCACTGTTGTGGCGCTAGATCGATCCATAGTGGAGGCAAAAAGTTCGTGTGAGCAACATATGGCTTGAAATCGGGAATGGTTTGGCGCTTGCCGTTTGCGAAAAGAAGAGAGGCCTTGAGCTCGAATAGCCCATGGTCGAGTTGATCCAGGGCTAGGTCAAAACCGGCGCCCCTATCGAGCGGCTTGATTTTCCCATTCAAAACCTGCTGATTCCCTTCTTGAAAGAGTGGAATCGCCACGATTTCGATGACACCTTCAAATGTGTTGGGGTCGTCGGTGTCGATGTGAATTTCAATCGTGTTGTCCGAATCGACTGCGCCCGCCAATTGAATGACGGCTATGCTCAGGAGCAGGATTGAGCTGAAGATGAACGCAAGTCGTGAGAGTTTCATGCTTTGATTCTTTTAAGGTGGCGATAGATGGATAGACTCACCGTGATGATGGCGAGGGTGTACAAAATCAGAAGGCAAAAATAGACGATGGAATTGAGGGAGGGATGATTGGGAAAGCCTTCTTTTTTGGCGGTGGTCACGTTGAAGCGTGCTTCGACCACGTCACTCAGGAGGTTAGTGTGGAGATCCTGACTGTAGATGTAGGTGGTGTAGTCGCCGTTGGGGATCGTTTCGGGGGCTTTCAATTCAAAGGTTCCGGACTCGGGGTGAGCGAGCGCTTGGAGGTACCATTCGGCCTCGCCTTTCCAGAGGATGAACACTTTGGAAAGTGGGTCGGTTGTGCCTTTGAAGGTGAGGTCGATGTTGGGGCCGAAGAGGGTCGTGGTGCCGAGTGCTGCGTAGTCATTGAGGTTGAAAATGGAGGTTTGCATGATGGGGGAATGGACCTTGTAGAAGGCTTCCACAGAGAGGGGGAGCGGGTCGGTTCCGGCGTTGAATGTGACGGTTCCTTTGTTGTGCTCAGTCTTAATATTTTCGGCATCGTCTAGGTTTTGGATGATAATGTTGAAGATCCCTTTTTCGGAGAAGGGGGTGTGGACGATGAAGCTCCCAGAGTCATCGATCGTGTCTTCCCACAGGAGGTGGCGTGTGCCGGTTTCGGATTCGAGAAAGATGCGGAGGTGTTCGCCTTCGGGGGCGTGTCCGTATGTAAAGAATTGGTCGTGAGCGATGATCGCTTCATCGAGGTTGATGAGGTCGATCGTGTTTTGGAATAGGTCGGTGGGGGTGTGAGGGTCTTGGCCTTCGATGATTTCGTATGCGTCTACGAGATGATCTTCATCGGAATCTTGGGTGAGATCGCTTTCGGTGAGGGTGAAGGAGTTGTTTCGCGGGATGTGCGTGATGGAGTAGGTTTTTTCTTTTTGAGGAATTGGTTTTTCGGTAGTTGACTGTTCGTTGGTAAAGGTGAGCTCTTGGTTTTGATGAGAAAATATGGCGAGATCTTCGGTGAGGTCGGCGTTGAGGGTCGTAGGTTCAGAAATGTTTCCCCAGTAATCGATGGTGACCAATTCAATGGTGCTGGAGTGGCTTTGGAGCGGGATGGTGGTTTGGACGGTTCCTTCACTGTTGGTCGTAAGGGTGAAGGTGAGAGCTTGATTGGAGCGGACTTCGATGGTCGCGTTGGGCTCGCTTTTCAGCTCAAGGGTGAATTGATCGTTTTGGAGATCTGGCTCGAGAATGATGATTTCGGGGGATTCGGCGGTGAGATCCGGTTTGATGCTGAAACTGAGCGTGGTCGACTCGGTGGTCTCGGCATGGGCTAGGGGTGGACTCAGGAGTATCAGAAGTCCGATTATTGGCATCAGTATGCGGAAAATTTGCATTTTGTTTGTGTTATTATCTTTAAATTATACAACAAAACAGTGTATTTTGGAAGGGGAAAAGTGTCGATTTTTGGCTTGTGTAAGCCAAAAACGGCAATTGTGTTGAATCTGGAGGGCGTGGTGGTTATGATAAAGCCGTTCTTTATCAATTTTGGCGCGGTGGCGGAGTGGCTACGCAGAGGTCTGCAAAACCTTGTACACCGGTTCAATTCCGGTCCGCGCCTCCAAAAAATAGTATGCCCGGGTGGTGGAATGGTAGACACGAGGGACTTAAAATCCCTTGGAGGCAACTCCGTGTGGGTTCGATCCCCACCCCGGGCACCATAGATACATTGTCATCGGCGAGCTCGCGCGTTTTTGAAATATTTTATAATTGCTCGGTGCCGAGCAATTAAGCCATATTTGGATTGTTTGCAAGCCTGCTGTTGAACATCAGTTAGGGTTGACCTAATCTTGGCTCCTCGGTATATTCGACCCAACATGACACACGTTCGACACATCATTGGCATCATCGTCATTCCTAGCTCGTAGGGCGAGTGCTTATGTGTCAACGTAAACTTGCCCAAAAGGTGGGTTTTTTAAAATCTTCAACCATGGAATCTACAAAAACCATCTGGATGAACGGGAAACTCACCCCTTGGGATGAGGCGAACGTTCACGTGCTGACCCATTCGTTTCATTACGGCGGCGCTTCGTTTGAAGGCATTCGTTGTTACAAGACGGAAAAGGGGACCGCGGTGTTTCGATTGAAGGAGCACATGGAGCGTTTGTTTTATTCTGCGGAGGCATTGGGGATGGAGGTGCCGTATTCGGTCGATGAGATGACTGAGGCGGTTTTGGAGGTTTTGCGGGAGAATGAGTTGGAGGAAGGGTACATTCGTCCGATGATCTATTACGGGTATGGGAAGATGGGATTGAACCCAAAAGGGGCGTCGGTGGATGCATTCATCGCGTGCTGGGGATGGGCGAAGTATTTGGCGCACGATGCGGTGAAGGTGAAGATCAGTGATTTCATTCGAATTCACCCCAAGTCGACGGTGGCGGATGCCAAGATCACGGGCCATTATGTGAACAGTTCGTTGGCGTCGATGGCCTTGGAAGGGACCGGGGCGCATGAAGCGCTTTTGTTGGACTTTGAGGGGAATGTGGCGGAAGGGCCGGGAGAGAATATTTTTGTGGTGAAGGATGAGGTTTTGACCACGCCGGCGTTGGGCAATATTTTGGCCGGATTGACGCGCGATACGGTGATGACGTTGGCGAAGGATATGGGGTATGAGGTTCAAGAAAAAGTGTTGAAACCAGAGGACTTGTTTGCGGCGGATGAAGCGTTTTTTACAGGTACGGCGGCGGAAGTGACCGCGATTTCATCGATCGATGATCATGTGTATGGGGATGGGAATCCGGGACCGGTGAGTGCGAAGTTGAAAGAGGCGTACATGAACGTGGTGCATGGGAAAGACGATCGTTATGAGGATTATTTAACGTATATTTGATGGTGGAGCGCGAATATTTAGTTTCGGATGCGATTTTGGACACGCTCAAGGCGCATGGGGTGAGCACGATTTTTGGGTACCCGGGAGGCGCGATTTTGCCGTTTTATGATGTGTTGCCGGACCATAAGGATGTGAAACACGTGTTGGTTCGGAATGAGCAAGGGGCGGCGTTTGCGGCTCAAGGCTGGGCGCGCTCCACAGGAGAAATTGGGGTGTGCTGTTCCACGTCCGGGCCGGGAGGTACGAATTTGATTACCGGGATTGCGGACGC
>CAZEDN010000127.1:0-3733 GCA_964510905.1 uncultured Candidatus Peribacteria bacterium | reverse complement strand
ACTTCGGATGCCCAGCGTGGCGTGGGTAAGTCGGCGATTTTTGACGCTTCCTCTTCTGTTCTTCCGGATGATTATTTCACGATCATGTACAACTGGGATTTTGGAGATGGAAACAGTGATCAGGGGATTGAGGTGGTTCATTCCTATGTGGAACCTGGTGAATATGTGGTGACGCTCGAGGTTTTTATCGATGGATCGCTGTATGCCGAAACCATGACCGATATTTTTGCGTACAATCAGCGGTTTCTTTTGATTACGGACCAGGCAGAGCATCAAGAACGCATCGAGAGTCAAATCGATTTTGCACGGGAGCGCGATATTTATGTTCAACTCATTTCTAGTTACGATGCGGCTTCGGAGTTTTTGGTGGAAGAAGATTTACTCCAGAAATTGAACGAATCGCTGTCTGCGATTCAGGATACCCAGGAGATCGTGGTGTGGACGCGAGGGAGTACTGGTTTGACCGTCCTTTCTCGTTTGAGTAAGACACTGATCGATGCTGCCACGTTTCGCGATAAAGAGGTGGTGGTGATCACCGACCAGAGTCTGAGCACGATCGGGAATATCGCCCAGGGGACCTTCCGAACGATCGATCCTGCCCAGATGATTTTGACGCGGCCGGAGGCGTTGTGGTTGCTCTTTGAGGAAGGAAAATTTGATGCTTTTTTGGAGGGACTTTCCACTCGCGGGATCGAGCACGCAGTGATCACTGAAGAGGTGAAGCTGTCTCCACTGAATTTCATGTCGTTTCTCATCAACTATATGGTGGAAAAGGGTGTGCCGAGTAACTCGCTTCTCCTCATTTTGATGCTGCCTGTGATCGTGACGATTGTGGCTTTTTTCAAACAGGTGATTGGATTGACGACCATGGGAGTGTACACGCCGTCGATTATCACGCTTTCTTTTCTGGCATTGGACATTAAATTTGGGCTTTTGATCTTCGTGATCATTTTGTCTTCTGGGGCGATCACGCGGCTTTTCTTGAGGCAATATCGTCTCCTTTATATTCCGAGAATGGCGATTTTATTGACCATCGTGAGTTTAACGATTTTGGTTTTGATGTTGTTGGGGGCCTATTTTGACATCTCTCAGTTGGTGTCGATTTCGATCTTTCCCATGTTGATCATGAGTACGATGGTGGAAAAATTTGTGAACGTTTCGGGGGAGCGAGGGCTGAAGCCTGCGTTGGTGATGATTGGGTCCACGACGTTGGTTTCGGTCATCTGTTATTACGTGGTGGAGTGGGCCTTTTTGAAGACATGGATTTTTGGTCACCCGGAGCTGATCTTTGCGTTTCTGCTCGTTAATATTGTATTGGGACGCTGGACCGGTTTGCGTCTTCTGGAGTACGTTCGTTTTCGCGAAATTTTTCGTTACGCGGAGGAGGAGTAATCTTTATCTATGCCTATCTTTAAAAATTCCGGCGTTTTAGGGATCAATGCGCGAAATCTCCTGTACATGGGGCCGTACAATCAGGCCAAGGCGGTGAAGATGGCGGATAGTAAGCTCAAGACAAAAAGTTTTTTGAGTGCTCGTGGTATTCCGGTCCCGCGATTGTATGGGACGATCCGTACGCGAGAAGAATCGGCGAAGTTTGATTTCACGGTGCTTCCAAATAATTTTGTCCTTAAACCGAATCGAGGATTTGGAGGAGAAGGGATTTTGCCGGTGTGGGGAAAAAAGGAAGACCATTATCTGTTGTCGGACGATCATGTGATGGGTCAGGAGCGCTTAGAGGAGCACATTGCGGACGTATTGGATGGACGGTTTTCTATTTCAGGGATCGCGGACATTGCGTTTTTTGAGCAGTTGCTCGTGTGTGATGAGCGGCTGGCGAAGTTTGCTTATAAAGGACTTCCGGACATTCGTGTGGTGCTTTATAAATTGATTCCAGTTATGGCGATGCTGCGTCTTCCCACGCGTGATTCGAAAGGCAAAGGGAACCTTCATCAAGGGGCGATTGGAGTGGGGATCGATATCGCGAAAGGGGAGGCTACCCACATCGTTCGAGGGACGACGATCATCGACGAGGTCCCAGAAGTTGGAAACATTCGAGGACTTAAGATTCCTTATTGGGACGATATTTTGATGATCGCTTCTAAGGTTCAACTGGAAACGAATCTGGGTTACATGGCGGTGGACGTTTCGATCGACCAGAATACGGGACCGGTTCTTCTAGAAATCAATGCGCGAGCGGGATTGGGAGTGCAAGTGGCCAACTTGGCACCGTTGCGTAAACGCTTGGAGCAGACGGAGGGGATCAAGGTGACCACCCCTGAAAAGGCGGTGCGTATTGCGAAAGACATGTTCGGAAATGTGGTGGAAAAAGAAATCAAGCACATGACCGGGAAGGAAGTGATTGGAACCTCGGAGGCGGTAAAAGTTTTGGTGGGATCGAAACCGTATCGTGTTCAAGCAAGGGTGAATTCGAATATTGCCAAAACACAGATCGATACGGCGCTGGCGAAAAAAATTGGCCTATTGAAAGGGGCTAAAAAAGGTGACCCCAAGGTAAAATTCATCCTAGGGGGAAAGCGAGTTCAAACCATTGCGGCGCCAACCGATCTATCGTCCCAAAAGTATGATTTGGTGGTTGGGCAGCGCGATTTGAGTGGATTTTTAGTGGATCCCTCCAAGAAATCTAAAAAGGCGGCGGCGCTACCCAAGGATGTTGAGGTGAAAAAAGAGCCGGTCATCAAAAAGGAACGTCGGAGGAATTATCGTGTTCTGGATCATGCGATTTGTTCGCTCGATCAGCAGATTAAGTTGCTGTATCACTTGCGACCGGTCAATTTGCATTCGGAACAGCGTCGATTTTTGAAGGGCGAGTGTGAGAATCCACAATTCGTATATCCGGATTTGCGTTTTGATTCACTTGCGCTTCGAGATCAGTTGGGGAAATTGGGAATCGACGATTCAGCGCTTGGGGGTATTTTTGAGCGAAAGCGTATGGAGATTTTTGAGAAAATCGATTTGTTGGAGCACCGCGCAACGGAGTATTTTGCGGATAAGTCGGTGATTCTTTTCGGGGATGTTTCGGGTGAGCTCCTGGAAGATGCGAAGGATGTGTTGGGTCAACGGCCGGATCATTTCCCGAAAGAATTGGGAGCGATTCCTGCGGAGCGCGCGGCCAAGCGATTTGAGAAGTTTTTCAAGCAACACGGGCTGAATCATTGGAAGGTGAAGATGCGCAAAGATATGGTGGCCGATTGTGTGGCGGGCAAACGCGGGGCGTTTTTCCTTCGTGAACGCGCAAAATTCAGTGAAAATCGATTGAAGATGTTGATCGCGCATGAGATCGAAACGCACATCTATACGGCCGAAAATGGACGTCGACAGCCGTACCAGATTTTCCAACGGGGAACTGGGGGATATTTGATGACGCAGGAAGGATTGGCCATCTACAATCAAGAGCGAGCGGTGGACAAGGATACGCCGAAGCATTTTTGGAATGCGGCGTTGGTGGTGGCGGTTCACATGGCACAAAAGGGTTCATTCCGGGATGTTTATGAGAAAATGGTGAAATTGGGTTATGCCAAAGGGCGAGCATTTAAATTCGCGGCTAAAGTGAAACGGGGATTGGAGGATACGAGCAAACCGGGGGCTTTTACTAAGGATCTTCTGTATTTCCGTGGAAAGCAGATGATTGAAGAGTTTGTGGCGAGTGGGGGCGATCTGAAGCGCCTTTATGTAGGAAAGGTTGATCTGCCATCACTGGAGGAGATTGAACAAT
>CAZEDN010000126.1:2790-3741 GCA_964510905.1 uncultured Candidatus Peribacteria bacterium | reverse complement strand
ACTCGCTCAGGTTTTAAATGCTGAACAGATAAGAGTAGATGAGGTGCTTGAAAAGCATGATTTAGATAAAATTGATGAAGGCGAGGGATGTATTCCTGCGAGGAATTTCATAAAAGTGAATGAGATTGTATTACCAGAGGTAAAAGAGCACTTACAAAACGGGAAGATCGTTATATTTGATGCTTGTTTCTATCATAAAGAAGTGATTGAGGACCTTATTGAAAATCTGCCATTTGCTTATCATGTTTTTACTTTGAAGGCTCCCTTAGACGTTTGCATTCAGAGGGATCAGGATCGGGATAAGACGCATGGTGAGGGAGCGGCATGGGCTGTTCATAACCTTGTTTCTCGATTTGATTATGGGACAATTATTGATGTGGATAAAAGTCTGGAAGATACTTTGAAGGATATTCTTTCTAATCTTTGATTTATCATATGCTCTCCACCTTGATAATTCACGACGTTTTGATCGGAGTATGTGACGTTTGACTTGTTGTTGGAGAAGATTTGCGAAACACTGCCAAATCCTTTACATTAAATGACCTAGTTTTAATCACAAGTAATATGGGTGCAGACGATATGACTGGTAAAGATACGATCGTTATCCCTGACGCTTGGGGTAAATGTGTGATAACAGGAGTGTTTACTGCGGATATGGAATTAATGTATGCGTTGACAGAGGCCGTGGCCGGAGTGGTGAATCATGATACGGGAGCGGGGACATTGGTATTGAATACGGATGGTAAGCCGGTGAGTTCAGAACTTCCGCGACTGCTTCAATTGGTAAGGGATCGAAACCCTGAAGCAGAATTTGAATTTCCAGGGACTGCGCAGGCGGCCGAAGGTCAAGATCTTGTTATCGCAGAGCAATTGGCTCGTTTGAAAAGGAGAGGTCCAGCGGGATTTCTTTTTAGGATAGGTGTTTAGGGTGTTTGAGATTTTCATAATCTC
>CAZEDN010000126.1:0-2780 GCA_964510905.1 uncultured Candidatus Peribacteria bacterium | reverse complement strand
CTCCGCTAAACTACTTTTCATGAAACTAGAAGAGTATTTCAAAAACGGCAGCTTCTATGTCTGGGATGAGACGTTTGCCATGGTGCAGGCCAAGGCGATCGATCCGCAGGCGTTCACCAATATCGTGGATAAGCACGAGATTTCGCTCGTTATTGATGAAGAAAAGATCGATGAGGCGAATGCGATTGAAATCAGTCGGGGGTGGAAGGTGATCACGTTAGACATCCTCTTCCCGGATGATTGTTGTGGAGTGACGGCGATGATCGCGGGTGCTTTGGCTGATGCTGGGATTAGTGTGATGCCGTTGGCTGCCTTTTCGCGTGATCACTTTTTGGTGCAGGAGGAGAATTTAGAGAAAGCGATCCGGGGTTTTCAGGATTTAGGGATAACATTTAAATCTTAACTTTTCTCAAAAATGACTTCACACAAATTTGTCGCGGTCCTCAATAAGAAAATCGAGCCCGGAAAGGTGATGAATGCGCTCGGACACATGACGGCGGGGCTCGCGGGGACGTATGAAAATCGCGAGGAGATGGACATCATCAACTATGAAGATAAGGATGGGGGTGCGCACATGGCGTCCAAACATCCGTTCATCATTCTTAAGGCAAAGAATTCCAACAAGATTCGCGGGTTGCGGAATGCGGCGATCCAAGAGGGGATTCCGTTTGCGTCGTTCACCGAAGCGATGACGGTCGGTGGTTGGGAAGAGCAGGTTGAGCGGTCCAAAAGCACGCCCGAGGCGGAGTTGGAATATTACGGCATCTGTCTCTTTGGGACGCCGGAGCAGTTGGATGAGCTCACGCGTTCGTTTTCGTTGTGGGTGTAAGAGTCAGGGTCCTTGACAGATGCTAGCGATTTGTTATTCTTTTGGCCTTTGAATATCTAATTCAATATTATGACGGATC
Source organism: uncultured Candidatus Peribacteria bacterium (assembly GCA_964510905.1). Taxonomy (GTDB): domain Bacteria; phylum Patescibacteriota; class Gracilibacteria; order UBA1369; family UBA12473; genus CAZEDN01. The sequence goes on along the minus strand of CAZEDN010000126.1, from coordinate 1,872 downwards.
CCGAGGATATGGGTGGCGTTACTGAGGTTGCTGAAAGTTCGTTGGCTACTTATTATCAGGCGCGAGCAGCTCGTTTGAGGAAAAATGCAGAAGAGTTGCAGGCTCTTGCTCAGGGACTGTGGGATGCAGTGCCTCCAGAGTTGGATGCTTGGAAAAAAGAAAGGTTTATATTTGGAAACACAGAATCTGATCCTTTGCTTAGTTTCAAGAATTTTATTATTTTATTGCGAGACGCAATAGATGTGCCAGGCGACGGGATTGATAGTGGCAATTTAGCTGAATATGGATTTACTAGTTTGGATGATGTGGTTGCAAAAATGGAATTGCTTAAGAAGGCTTGGGCCGGGAATATTGGTGTGAGAATAGTGAAAACGGAAGAAGCAGTTAGTGTAAAGTTTGTAGCAGTGCTCTCTTTTTCGAGCGCTGAGTATTTAACTATATGGGATTTAAGTGCTATTAGGGGCCGTATTGAGCTATTGGGTGAGATTCCGTCGCATGAAAGACTGGTGACTTTGATGAGGGAAGCTCTAGGCTTATCTTTGAAATTAGATGACGATGGGGAGATTTCTACTGTTATGGATGGTGTGATTGCTAGAATTCGTGATGAAGTAGGGGAAATCAGATTGGATGGTGGGAGGCGGAGGTCTTGACTTATCCCTCAAAATTTGGTTAAATATCACCCCATGAAAAAATCGTTGATTTTAGCATTGGTTTTTACCTTTCTCTTTCCGTTGATGGCTTCGGCGGGGACGTATGGCGTGCCCTGGAACGGGGATCGTCTTGGTAATCTGGAGATTGGGCGGTACGAGGGACGTGAGGTGTCTTTGCGCTTTCGTGCGGATCAGAGTGGAGTGATCGATGAGGCGCGAATTTATTTGATGGATGCGCCCGGCTATTCCTTGGGGGATGGTGGAGAACTTTTGGTGGAAGTGCAGACGGATGATGGAACGAGTGACCATTTTCCTTCGGGAACCACGTTGGCTTCGGCCGTGATTACCGATCCTTGCGCAGAGGTGTTTCCTTTGATCACTTTTTCTCCAGGAGGGTCGGTAACGGGAGGGGAGTTGTACCATCTCGTGTTTTCTAATATCCATGCCGACCCGGTTGGCAATTATATCTCCATCGATAATTTATTCAGTGACAATCCCACCTCGCCGGTGCAACCGGGCATCAGTGACCAAGATTTGGCGGTGCTTTTTAAGAGCACGGCGCAACACGGCTGGGAGTTTAAAAATCAGCATACCCCGATCGTTGATATCCATTATTTCAATGGGTACAACCAGGGGCAGGGCTACATGGATGCTTTGAGTGAGTCAGGGGTTGTGGTTTTGGCTGGAATCGTTCGCAAGCTTCGAGAGACGTTTACGGTGAGTGATGGCGATCGGACGGTTTCGGGCGTGAACATTCGTGTGAAGCAGGGCGATACGAATTTACGAGGGGCTTTGATCGTGGCGTTGCAGGATTCGCAAGGGAATACGATTCAGGGAGGGGCCATCCCATCTTCTCAAATCGGGACCGAAATGCAGTGGGTGAATTATGAATTTTCTCAAAATGTGACCTTGGAGGAAGGGGAAACCTACCATTTGATGATTCGCTCGCCGCGTAATTTTTATTCAACGTATGGGCTTCAGGAGGGATCGGCGTATGGATTTTCTGGAAGCACCTATTTTGCGGATGGATATCTGGAATATTCCTCAACCTTTGTTGAAAATTGGCAGAGCGATTTGGACCTGGATATGCAGTTTTATTTTGATGTGGAGGAGGAGGTGCCGGCGGTATCGCCATATGGATGGTTGCGATGACCTCGCAAAGTGTGATATTTAATCCAGCGGGAACTCCCCGCCCGTGAGGGTGGGGATGAGAGCCTGTCCG
>CAZEDN010000125.1:0-3747 GCA_964510905.1 uncultured Candidatus Peribacteria bacterium | reverse complement strand
ACCCCTCCCTGCTTAACACGTCAAGTAGGAAGGAAGGAGGGCCTCACGAGTATACTTTTCCATAGTCCCTGCTCGTGCCTCCCTTCCTCTCTACTTTTCGAATTAGGTTGCGGCTACAACCTCCTTTGAAGTGTTTACATTTCAAAACAAAAACAAAACACCAAGCATTCGTTTGCTTCAAAACAAATGATGCAACCAAACAAAAACAAAACTTTGTTTCTGGCGGTGACCCAGTTTAAACCTCACCAAAGAACGGTAGGGAGATCACATGAGTTGAACTAGTCGGCTCTCATGTACGGCATTTTGAAACACATTATTCCCGCCAAAGCAAAATTTGGCAGATGCAATAATGCGGATGATAGATGTCACAAAAAGACCCACGCTTATATTGTGGGTTTTTTTGTTGGGCGCCACGCGAAGAGGACGAAGTCATATTTCGCGCTCTAGAAAGGAAGGTCTTCCACCGCGATCTCTTCCTTATCCGCGGGGGCCTTTTCGTCAGCCGATTTGTCGATCCCGGCTGGTGCGCGATCCGCAAGCGGGGTCGCTGCCACATCACCTTTACGATCCAGCATGATCATGTTCTCAGCGACGATTTCGGTTCGATAGCGTTTCACGCCATCATCCCCTTCCCAGTCACGCGTCTCGATGCGACCATCGATATAAACTTTGCTTCCCTTACGAAGATATTGCGCGCAAATTTCAGCCAATTTGCCCCACACAACGATATTGTGAAACTCAACCTTCTCCTGTTGCTGACCACTCGCATCGGTCCAACGACGATTCGTCGCAATACCAAAATTAGCGACCGTACGACCGCCAGACGTTTGACGCATTTCGGGGTCACGAGTGAGATTACCAATGAGCTGTGCTCGATTCAATGACATCGACATTTCAAAAGGGTTAAAAATAAGCGTAGGGCCATCCTACTAAAATCCCTTTCCCTTGCCAACCATTTCTCAAGGATTCTCTGGGAAATATGGCGTCGTGACGAAATTTGCAAACCTTGAGCGAAAATTGTGAAGGCTGACGAAAGCGTATCAAACAACGATACGTTGAGGAGGATTGAACAATTTGCAGCCAAGGTTTGCAAATTGCAGTAGACGGTGTATTTTTCAGAGGATCCTAAAATAATGGGCGCATGAAAGTTCAATACTGTTTTCATTTGGGAAGGGAAGCTCACCTGTCATTCGCCGAGCTGCGCGCGATCTTTGATGGAGAGATCGAACGACATGGACATGTCGCTGTCATCCATCATGAGCCGTTTGGCAATCCTCAAAGCATCCTCGATCAACTGGGAGGCACGATGAAAATCAGCCAACTCATTCATGGATCGCTCGAAGATCAACTCGAAAAGCAAAAACCGGAAGGCAAGATCGCCTTTGGACTCAACGTCTATCCTCAAAACGAACTCTTCCTCAAAAAAACGCTCAAAAAGGTCAAACAAAAAATGAAAGCACGCGGTCGAAACGTACGCTTCCTCAACAAAAAGGCTAACTTGAACACCGCCTCCATCGTAAAAGGAGGCCTTCTCAAAGACGGCACCGACTTCAACCTCGTCAAAATCGACAACGAAATGCGACCCACCCAAACCATCGCGGTTCAAGACTTCGCAGCGTACAGCCTCCGTGACTACGAAAAACCGGCCCGCCTCGCCAAAGAAGGAATGCTGCCACCAAAACTGGCACAAATGATGATCAACCTCACCGCCTTCGTCACCGAAAACACAAAATTCGATGGCAAAACGTTGTACGATCCATTCTGCGGCAGCGGCACGGTCCTCGGCGAAGCGCTCATCAAAGGGATGAACGTGATCGGCTCCGACCTCGACCCCAAAGCGATTGATGCCTCCGAGAAAAACCTCGACTGGATTCGCAAACAACGCCTCTGCACCGACGACCTCATCCAACAACTGTTCGTAAAAGACGCCCAAACTCTCACTAAAGACGATCTTCCCACCCCACCCAACATGGTCGTGACCGAAACATACCTCGGCCCACCATGCCACCTCAAAACACCCCCAGAAATCATCCGCCAAATCCAACGCGAACTCCTCCCCCTCTACACCCACACCTTCAAAGGGCTCCACAGGCTACTCCGCCAAGGCGCCGCCCTCGTGATCGCGTTCCCTGTGCATTACATCAATGGACATCCCGCGCCAATCGATGGACTTGCCGATCAACTCGGGGTGCTGGGCTACAAAAAGATCCACTCCTTCACGTATCGCCGTCCCGACCAAATCGTTGGGCGCGAGATCATGGTACTCGAGCGGAAATGATGGGCGCGCCGATTGCGCCGCGCGGACATCAACCATTCACGCGAACCAACCTCTTCCAGGTTTCTCTTTTACCACTGTACCGTACGTTTGACACGGCCTCGTTTCCTAATCTGGAAATGTGGTGAAAAAAATTGGGTAATGTACAGTGGCCAAAACATCACCCCATACTCCCACGCACAATTCACTTTATCGTTGAAAAAAGTCCGACATTTCTCTATAGTATCGCCGTCTCTTGAGACACGCATTACTCCGGGGTAGCGCAGCGGTAGCGCAGTTGACTGTTAATCAATTGGTCGCGGGTTCGAATCCCGCCCCCGGAGCCAGCTTTAAATATCCAACATCTCCATCGGACATTCCCCATCAAAATCCGTGTATTTAGGGTGATCCTTATCAACGCTGACATTACTACAAAGCCCATACTGAATCTGGGAATCACTAAAAAATCCGAACTCATAAGGGCCGACTGACTCATTGCTCAAAATCGTTCCCATATACACATCATGTTCTTGAAGCAATACCGCATTCTCCACACCCTGACTCAAATCAATAATAAAAACTCCTGTACCTTCCGAATAGTGACTGTTAGTAAACGCAATCGCTAAAGTTTGATTATTGGGACTCCAAACTGGTGATGTAATCCATCCAAAATCAAAAAATTCCATCAATTCCACTAATATTTGACGCTGCCAATCATAAAGATAAAGACCGTCATCATAAATATAAGCAAAAGTCCGATCATCAGGGCTGAGTCTATAAAAATTAAAAAAATTATCCGAAGGCTCCAAAACCACTTCCATATCGGCTGGCAAAACAATCTCCTTCCCGGCTGACTCGAGATAATAATCGCTAAAAGGGGGGATATACATCAATCCTTCAGGAGAAATTTGATAAGACCTCCAATACTCTAATAAAGGTCCTGAAGAAATCAACCTTTCCTCCCCATACTTTTCCATCTCTAAAACATCAAAATCAACCACCGATTCATTAATCCATTCATAACCAGAAACTATTTCCGTCGGTTCCTCTACAGGCTCTATCTCCATCTCCACATCCGTCAACTCCTCAGAAGTCTCTTCCATTGGCATCTCAATCACTTCCTCTCTACCCGACCACCTTATAATTTGCCAACCCATAAAAACCAAAAGCAAACCAACAAAACCAAAAATACAAATTTTCTTACGCATATAGATAATTAAATCATATTTAGTTTAACATCCCCATTCGAACATCGTCCACCACGGGGAGCCATTTTAATCCACCCGATTCACCTTCTCCCCACCCATAAAAGCGCGGATGTTATTGATCGTGACTTGTGCGCGTCTTTGAATGGCCTCTTCGGTCTTATACGCAATATGGGGAGTAATGATCACGTTACCAAGTTCTAAAATTGGGTCACCATCAGGGATAGGTTCTTGATCAAAAACATCAATGGCTGCCCCTGCTATTCCCTTATTTTTCAAAACCTCAAC
>CAZEDN010000124.1:0-3768 GCA_964510905.1 uncultured Candidatus Peribacteria bacterium | reverse complement strand
GTTTGTAATTGTATTGTCTGAAGGATTTGTCTTTGATGCTCTTTGTGACCAGCCGATTAAACTGCACGAAAATTTTAGACCGCTTGCCCTTTTTGGTTGCGTCCTCCCACTCCCTCAACCCAATTTCTTTGAACGGGCTGGAATCAAAAACCATTTTCCCGTCCTCAGTGGCCACCTTGATCACGAGGCTGGAACGGCGAAGAATATACAGGGAGGCTTTGAGTTGTTCGTAGCTAAAGTAGTGGCCCATCTGTTTGAGTTCGCTTTGTAGCTCGTAGAGTGAAAATACGACTCCGGCTTCATCGTCCAAAAACACACCTCGTGCGCTTCCATCAGAGGCAAACTTCCTGAGGGCATCTTCGACGAGCTCTTCACGCTTCCCTGGAAAAAAATCCTTCTCAACGCCCTTTTTTACTTCGATGCGTGCGGGAATGATCTTCACCTCGTATGCTACATTCCGAAAAACGAACCTTCGCTCCATGCTTTCCAGGAATTTCCCGTTTACCCGCTTAGACTTCCCCCAAAAATATTTGGGAACCGCGTCGTACAGTTCGATGGTGTTTGAGTATTTTTTCTTATCCCCTTCAAGGAACTGAAGGGGCAACATCATTTGCTTTTCCTGCCGATACTCAGCAAGTTTTTTTTGGGTTTCCTTTACGGCCATTTTTTTCGATCCAGGCATGGAGTGAGGTGGATTACGGGTCAAGGGCAAATTAGAATAGTCGGCCACAAAAATCAAACGATAGTTCGGGAAAAGCAACCTCCGCCTATATTTTGGCCTGAACGCTTCAAACAAATGTGTGTAGAGCAGCTCACAACGTGACGTCGTTTAGCATGGGCCGACATAGCATGACATGACGTCATGTCATAGCAGCTTTTTAAGCCGCCTCGCAACTTCTTCCAGAACCACATTAAGGCAAAAAGCGTGCACGCTTTTCTTGCGTGATTGCTCAAAAACAAACTTCAACTTCAAATAATCTGGCTCTTTGATACGGAGATTAAAGGATTTTACAACCCGCTCACTCACGCCCGGTTGTTCCCAGGGCAACGACTTTTTTTCTTTGTTTGCTGAGTCTTTTGCTTTTGTTTTGGCTGGAGTAGAGGGTACGGCTCTTGCCTTGCGTTTCCGCTCGGGCTCTTTCAAGAAGTTGTTTAATGCCTCTTGTTGTGCAGGATCTTCGGTTACAGGGGGAGTAGCCTTGAGAGTGGGTTTAGTTGTGGCCATGGTAAACCTCTTTAAATAATGAAGTGGTTTCTTTGATTGCTTTCGGGTCTTTCGGTCTAAGCTCGGTGACGGCCAAGCCTTCCCGGGAAGCCTTGCGGAAAGCGATCCGGTCATGCAGGATTGTTTTAGACAGCCTTATTTTCGGATTATTTTTGGCGACGCTTTTCAAATTTTCTTTAATTGCCTCAATAGCCTCCTCGGTCTCGGTGATTGCCGGATTGGTCGCGGCTCGATTGATCACAAACAAGGTTTCCAAGCCGGGGTTAAATTTCTGCACGCCGAGAACGGCCTTGATTGTAAATGAAACGCTCCAAAGATCGTACTGGCCAGGATAAATAGGCACAATAAACTTATCACACGCGATCAGAGCACTACGCATCTCCTCCGAATCGCCACCGGCCAGGTCGATCACGATGTCATCAAACTTTTGGTCCATTTTTTCGATTTCAGCATGGACGAGACCTGATAGCTGGACATTGTAAATTAAAGGCTCAATCTTAGCGGCGCTTCGTGTGCGGCTCCAAAAAGTGGATCCTTTAGCCTCAGTGTCGATCAACAGCACGCTTCGATTGTTCTTTCCTTTCTTTTTAGCGGCACGCATTGGGGCCAGGTTGGTTACCAGAGTGGTCTTTCCCGGGCCGCCTTTATCTCCTCCTACACCGACAATCACGGGGGCATCCTTTCTTTTCGATTTCTTTTTTAGGAATCTCATAACAAGGGGTTACATAAAATGGTTTGACATGACATGACGTCACTTCATTCCATTCCGATTGACATGCCACGATCATATTACTCCTGCCGATGAAAAACGCAAGTGCAAAATTCAGAGCCTAATACTCCAATGCCCGACACGCCTCCACCGTCGCCTCCCGAAGCCGCCGGATCAATCCCTCGAACTTCCCCCGCCGGATTATGTACTTCATCGTCATAGACTCAAACGGCGTACCTTCTTTTATCGTCAACCATTCACCACCCGCGCTGACCTGGTTAATAAAACACAGGGCGTCAAGGTAGAAGGCCTGACCCAAAGACCAGTTGTCCTGCTCAAGCTGTATTTTCAAATCGTCCAGGGTTTTACATTCGGCGAAAGAATCCCGTCCGAAATTTGGATCGTAGGCGCGACAAATCCACGGGTTCAGCTGGCCAAGTTTAATCCACACATCGATCATGTCCTTTGGTTCGGTGTCGGTGATCCCCTTGATCCCGAAATCACCGGAACCTCCGCAAGAATTACACTCGAACTGTGTTGCGGTAGGATTGCCAGTTGTGGTCGCAGAAGCGGCAGCGGATGAAAAATTTCTGGAAGTGACCGCGCAACTGCCTCTGTAGCTGATGGCATGCCCGCTCGAAGGCGGATTGTTTTTCGGGGGAGGGGAGGGGAGCGTTCGGAGTAGCCATGCGAGCAAAGTAAAGGAAGGCGACAGTTTAGCACAACCAACCCGCGTGGTGTAAAATGAGACTATGCAACGTAAGTACATCAAAAAGCTCGTGACCAAATACTCGCGCGTACGAGTGAAGGCGTCGAGTGTTCTAAACAAAAAGATCGTAACGGCAAAGCAGGTGTACAAACTATTCAAAGATATTGAGAACGAAACAAAGGAAAAAATTTTTGTCGTGAGCCTGGATGCGGGAAAACGGATTCTTCTCTACGATTTAGTGGCCATGGGATTCTCCAACTGCGTCGCGGTTAAACCAAAGGAGCTTTTCGTCGGCTCTATTTTGGCCGGAGCGGACCAGATAATAATTGTCCACAACCACCCAGACGGTGACCCACGACCGTCAAAAGAGGACAAAGAAGTGGCTGAACATTGGTGTGTCTTCGGGAAGCTGTTCGGTATTGATGTAAACGACGTCATCATCATTGGTGAAGATTCATATTTCTCATTCAAAGAAAAGGGCCTGATCGCCAAGTATAGTTAACGTTGACCCTTCCCATGGTTTTCAAAAAGCTTAAAAAGCTCATCAAACACCTATCCGGCTCTGCTGGCCGGCCGAATTCGACTAATGCCCGCGGCAACTCAACCGGCTTCGAGAACATCAGTGACATCGCCAAAAGAAGCGACACATGGGCCAGGTTGAAGAGTGGGGGAGGGCGAAAAAATTAAAACGTTTTATCCCGTCTTATATGTCCCATTCGTCCTACGATCCATAGCCGTCCTGGAGTAGGGGAAGGCACAGTAACATGTAACCCTACTACATGCCCCCATACGAGAAACAAAAAGTCGCCGAATTAAACGACCGCTTCCGCCGAACCTTCGAAGGGGGTAGGGTAGTGATGACGGTGGGGATTGCGAACCTGAGAGAGGGAACGCGGGGCCGGATCATCGAAGCGATCCGTACCTTCGATGACTTCACACCGGAGAATGATCCCTACGAGGAGCATGATTTTGTAAGTGTGGACATAGATCAAAAAAGAGCCTTCGGTAAAATTGATTACTATGATATTAATCTCGAATACGGATCGGAGTACCCAGCGGATACAGAGCAGACACGACGGGTGCTGACAATCATGTTGGCTGAAGAGTATTGACTTTAAAATGCTA
>CAZEDN010000123.1:0-3779 GCA_964510905.1 uncultured Candidatus Peribacteria bacterium | reverse complement strand
GTTGACGCAAGGAGGCGGCTCAGACGATGGCGGTCGCGTGAGCATCGATGCGCATGTTGATTTGGAAGAAGAAATGACGCGTGCTTTGGATCAGCTTTGTGCGTATGCCGAAAAATGCACCGGCGATGTGGATGCTAAAGTCGATTGTTTTGGAATGATAGAGGGCGATTTTCAAGGATGGCAACAGTATTTTGAGATCAAATGGATGACACTTTTATCGTTTTTGCACTGGGTCGACCATGAATCGGATTTGCTTCACGGCGAGCCAGCGAATTTTCAGGTGGATCTTCTTGCTCCGCGCCTTCCACAAGGACGAATTGATTTAGTCCCACCGGAAACACCCTCTGGCATTCCTAGGGCGGTGAGAGATTACCTCGCACGGATGGAGCGCACGAGGAAAAATCCTTGACGGGTCGTTTGGTTTTGCGATAGGTTTAGTCCCTAATTTTAATCTTTTGAATTATGGCGCCTGAGCTTCCCAGTGTTGAACCGGTTCGCGCGGATGAATTGGATGAGAATACTGGATTACATATGACTTATGCGCATGTGCATTCTGATTTACTTGAACCTTGTCCTCATCCTGGACGCTCGGGACATAGGACGTGTGAATTTGCTATTGCGGATACTGATGCGGGTTTTGTGCCTATTCCTGTCATGGATGAATTTCAATGTCTGGCAGGATTCCATGAGCATGTCGAAGAACTTGATGGCAAGCTCCCTGATGATGCAGAGCCTACTTTGTTGCCTCGTCGGGTATCGGTACCCACGCTTTATGACCAGCTTTTTGATGAGGCAGAAAGACCTGGAGGGGAAGCCTGGCCATTGGCCGCTGTGCAATCGACAATAGATCGAGTCGAAATGCAGCACCTCAGAGATGACCCCCCCACTGCGGTGGCCAAGCGTCAAAGGGCGGCTTGTGAGGCATGCCGTTTAGCAATGATGCAGTTGGAATTGGGATTGAAAGATCGATCAACTGGAGACGAAAGGCACGCCTAAAGCTCCTCCTCCAGCCGTTGCACCACAGTAATTGTGCGAGGGTTTGGTGTGATGTAGTTGCCGCTTTGGTCGCGGATGTTTCGTATGAAAACTTGGAAGTGTTCTTCGTCTTGGAGGTCCATCCCGCGGGTGTGGATTCGGATGTGGCCGCCCCAGACCTCGATAAAGTCGATGGTTATCGTGTCGGTGAGGGAGGGGTCGTTCATGTCGAGATCGGTGATTTCGTAGTTTAGTGGGTCGCCGGCGCTGGCGGCGTCCACCGCTTCGGCGAAGGCGATGTCGATCTGATTAAGAGCGGTGACTTCATGCCAGAAGATGCGAGGACCGGTCTCGTCGGGGAGGACCGTGAGGTCGAGTTGTTTATCCCGGTCGAGTGTCGCCTGGAAGAAGGCAACGTTTTCGCGAATTTCCATGTCGTTTGATAGGAAGGTTTGGCCCACGTCGGTTTGTACGACCACTTCGTAATAATCGTTTTCGGTGCCGGGCTGTTTCACGATCGCGAGTGTGACCGATTCTCCTGGTTCAAATTGAACGATGTGTCCCCAACCGATGTGGCTGGTGATGAACTCTTCGGCAGCCGTTGTGGTGGAGGCACCGCCTGTAGCTGAATTCGAAGTGGCGATGAGTTCGGTGCCCATTGGAGCAAAGAGGCGTACATATCCTTTGTATTGGCCGCTTAATGGCGTGTTGTAGCTGCCGTTGTGGCGAAGTGTGACTTCTGCGTCGGCCAGGATTTCGTAAGGTGCGTTGGAGAGGTCGACGGTGTAGTGCACTTCTCGTGTGATGTATCGGTCCGATTTCATGCCGCCGAAGTTGGACACGTTCACCGCGAGCCTGTCGAGCGGGTATTTCGTGGTGTCGTCATCTGGAAAACTGCCAGCCCAGCCAAAATGAGACACTTTATTCGCGAGGGAGCGGCTTTCGAAGGAGAGGAGAAGTTCTTTGTTGTTGAGGCTGTTGGTGACCACTTCGCTGAGTTCACGCCATTCCCAGAATGAAAAAATCATTTTTTTGAGGACTACGTATGCGAAAGTTTGGATCACATTTTTGCGAGATTCGAGCGCTTCGATGTTGTGACGATCAATGTCTGAAACGGCACTTTCAAGCGTTTCGAACAGGTTGTCCTCGGTGAGTTGATTCTTGTCGACGCGCACAGGGTCGTATAGCCCTACGATGTCCTCCAATACGGAAAAATTTACCGCAATGGTTCCGTTTATCGCTTTGCCGGGATGCACTAAGTGGAAAAATTTTAGGATTTCATCTTTTGCGTCGATAAAATCGGGGTTGTAGTTGGCGTCGCGAAAGCTGTGCCCGGAGTATGTTTCGGAGTTTTGCTCGAGGAGAACGCTCATGGGGTATGGCGGCGAGATGTAGTCGTGGTCATCGATTTCTCCGTACACATCGTTGAAGGAAATGTCTTTTGGAAAGCCATGCTTGAATTCAAGAAGTGCATACGCTGTGATGAACCCTCCTGTCGCACGGAGCTCTTCGTTATTTTGGAAAAGAATGAGGTAATTGCGCTCGGTACCAGGCCATCCGGTGAGTTGAAGCGTGTGAGGGAGGAATGTTCGGAGCGTCCCCAATGCAGAAATTCCCCAGAGGAAGGCAAGAAGGATCGCACCGGCGATGATGTGAAGGGTGATTCGTTTCTTTTTCATATCTGGAAAATACGGGGTTGTGAGGAAATTTGCAAACTTTAGAGGGGTGCGCCCAGTGGAGTTCGGGGTGTTGCTTTTGTCACTGTACATTAGTGAAAATTTTTTACCATAATCCCAGGTTCGGAAAATGGGCCGTGTCAAACGTACGGTACAGTGGTGAAAACGACATGGGGAAGTGTCATAAAAAGTTCATGAAAGTTTAATTTCGGTGCTAAAATCAATTTACGATGAACCCATCCGTTACATCCAAAGCGTGCACAAACTGTAAGTCCGATTTCCAGATTTTGGAGCCGGATCTGGTGTTTTATGAAAAATTTGATGTACCGAAGCCAACAATGTGCCACGATTGTCGTCAACAGCGTCGTTTGGCGTGGCGAAATGAACGATATATGTACAAGCGCAAATGTGACTTCTCGGGTGATGAGATCATTTCGATGTACCCGCCGGATTCTCCCTTCAAAATTTACAAACAAGATATTTGGTGGTCGGATAAATGGGATGCGACCGAATATGGTCGGGAGTTTGATTTTGATCGACCTTTCTTCGAGCAATTTCGGGAGTTGCAATTAGAGGTTCCGCGCGTGGCTCTCGTGAATAAGCAAAGTCAAAATTCGGATTACACCAACCATGCAAGCAAGAATAAGAATTGTTTCATGTCGGGATGTATTTTTGGAAGCGAAGACTGTTATTACTCCGATTGGATCATGGATTGCAAAGATTCTGTGGATTGTTCGTACATGCTGGAGGGCAGTGAACTTTGTTATGAAACTTATTATGCGTGGGGGAGTTATCGCGCCTTTTATTGTGACTTCATTAAGCGTTGCTCAGATACGTGGTTTTGTTATGACTGTGTTAATGCAAAGAACTGCTTCATGTGTTGGAATTTGAGAAATAAGGAGTATTGCATCCGGAATGAACAGCTCACAAAAGATGATTATGAACGCGAGATGGCGAAACTTTTTCCATTAACACGGGAGCGGTTGGATGAATTTCGCGCGGAATATATTAAAACGAAGGAGAGAGGGGCGATCCGTCCGGCGATTTATTCGGTTCAGACGGAAAATTCGGTGGGGGATTTGATGTTTCAGACCAAGAACGCGTTTTATACTTTCGATTCAATTGAAG
>CAZEDN010000122.1:0-3802 GCA_964510905.1 uncultured Candidatus Peribacteria bacterium | reverse complement strand
CAGAAAACTCCCACTCCTTTAAAAGAGATCTTCAAATCATCTGGGGAAAACTTCATCCGACTCGCTATTTCTTTTGCCCTCAATTGCGCCTGCATAACCTTCACCTCATCCAATTCTCCCAAAAACTTCAACGTCATGTGAAAATAATGCACAAAACTGTACCGAATCCCCTCTCGAGGAAGATGATCCTGTACCAACGTGAGTGGCGGCACCGCAGCCTCCGGGATATCGATCGCAAAAAAATAACGCTCTGATTCTTTCATGATGCGTATTATACTACACCCATGCGCATAGTCATCCTGCTTCCAAAATTACACGCCGGCGCCGAGCTTGCCTTCAATAAACTCATCAAACGAAACGACCTCGAAATCGTAGGAGTCGTCAGATCTGACATATCTTTTTTCACCAAAAAATATTGGCGCTACGCCAGATATGGCGTACGTCGATCCGGACTTTTTTACGGGATCGTAATCGCGCTTACCATTTACCTAGAATTCATAGGAATTGCATTAGCGGGGCTTTTTTTATGGCACCGAAAACGTCGTTGGCGAACCGTAAGCAACCTGGTCAAAAAACACAATCTCGAACTTCACGACACCGAAAACATCAATTCCGCCAAAACCATAAAAATCCTCAAATCTTGGGAGCCGGATGTGCTCGTTTCACTATCATTCGACCAAATCCTCAAGAAAAAAGTGATTGAAATCCCAAAAATGGCCGCCCTCAACATGCACCCTGGACTTCTTCCACGATACAAAGGGCTTTGGCCCGAGTTCTGGAAACTTCACAACAAAGAAAAATTCGCAGGTGTCACCATCCACCACATCAACGAAAAAATCGATGAAGGGGAAATCATCGCCCAAATGACCTACCCCATCAAAAAAACCGACACTAAAGTGAGCCTCGGCCTAAAATCCGGTCACAAAGGGGCTAAACTGCTTGCCCAAACCCTGAATAAAATGAAACGCGGCATCAAAATGCCTACCCTCAAGCCAAAAGGAAAGCCCAAATATTACTCCCTTCCCACCAAAAAACAGTTCGAGAAATTCTTTAAAAAGGGGAAAAAGCTATTCTCAAGCTTAAGGTTTTGGAAAGAGTTTAGAAGGAAGATTTAGCCTAAAGATGCTGGCTGAATGTCAGGCCCTATTGGGGCATTGTATAACTGCAATGCAGCCAATTCTTGCTCGTCCAAACGAGTCGTTAAATCGGTGAAGCGATCACGAATACCCTCCAATGCAGCCTCTCGAATCCTCTGATCTTCAGCAACAATAGATCGCCATATATGCCGACCTCCCTTCCCTGCTCTAGTCCTATCATACATGCGCTCACTCAAGTGATCCGGGAGTTGATGATAGGCAGAAATATCATCCAGAGGCGCTGATCCAGTCATCCCCTCTGCCATGCGACTAAGCATACTCATGCGAACCGGGACAGGATCATAACCAAATTCTTTTCGTAAACCGTTTGGTGGCATATCCGTCAAATGCTGAATGCGCATCCAAGTAATAAGCTTATCATCAATTTGAATGCCTAATCTGTAAGGGAGATAAAAAGACATAGACTCGATTCCTGCCCTTCGACTATGGAAAACGGACATCGTATTGGCCCATGGAATTCCCTCCGCTTGACGACAAGAGATACTACTTTCACCTTTTCCGCCAGCACCTCTCCAATCTAAAATCCCCAAATTATTATCTTCCCATTCCTCACAATTACCAGAATGAGCAACCGTTTCAGGTCTTTCATGTATGAATTGTGCAACCTGATCCATGAATTGACGAACAGGGACTTCGAGAGCCTCAAGTCCTTCCCTTATAGGAGCTTCATAGGGAGCAAGCCAATCTGCTGAACCGCCATCTAACATAATATGTGAAATTAAGGTTAGTACTTATTTATATCAAATTGACCAATAAAAATCAACAAAATGCTTTTTTGGCAATAATCACTGTATCTTCTCCACCTCACGCGCATCCCACAATTCTTGCTCATATCGCTCCACCTCAAGATCCTTTTCTGCTGCCTCTAATTCCTCCACTCGCGCCGCCAAAGCCGGCGCTTTGGGAATATAGAGAGAACAACAATCGTCGTACGGCTGCTTGGAAATTTCGGCTGTCCCAATCTGTTCAGCGAGTGAAATGATGTCGTTTTTGTTCATGCCCACTAAAGGCCGCAAAATTGGCCGATCCGCTAGAACATTCACCACATGCATATTGTCCAAAGTCTGCGACGCCACTTGCGCCAAACTTTCGCCTGTCACAAGTGCCTTCCCTTTTTCACGCCAAAGTACCCGTTGCGCCAGCCGAACCATCATCCGCCTGTAAAGCAAAACCCTTAAGGCGGCTGGCGCCTTCGCAACAACCACTTTCTGATAGTCGATCAACGGAATGGAGTACAACTTCATCGGCCCCTGAAACCGCGCCAACTTTTCAACAATCGCCTTCACATTATCAATAGACTCCTGCCCCGTCGCTGGATAACTGTGAAAATGCACCGGCACCACGGTCGCGCCGCGCCGCATCATCATAAAACTGGCCACCGGAGAATCAAATCCCGACGACAGCAACGACACCACTTTCCCACTCACTCCAACCGGCAATCCTCCTAACCCCGGATACTTGTGAACCGACAACAAAACCTCCTTTTTTCCCCAATCCACATACAAAACCACCTCCGGATTTTTCAAATCCACCTTTAACTCCCCAACCTCCGGCAACACTTTCGCCGAAATCTTTTTCGAAAGCTCCATAGAATTCCTCTCAAACTGCTTATCACTCCGATGAACCGTCACACGAAATTTCACGTCCCCACCTCGCCCTTTTACCTCTTCTTTTACCAACTCAACCGCCCGCTCCGCAACCTCATCAAAATCCACCGCAACACTCTCCGCAATAGAAAAATTCTCCACCCCGCAAACCTGACCCAACCGCTCCTTTATCTCCTCCTCATTCCCCTCAAACAAAACCCGAAAATGATCGTACTTCTTCTCAACTTTCACGCCCTTAACGCCATCCAAAACCCGCTTCAAATTTTCACGTAACTTGGCCTCAAAGAAGGACCTATTCCCCCCTTTCAACGCAATCTCATGATAGTGTATGATAGCGACAGCCATTTTTTAACCAGTTAGTATGAAAATTCTTATCCCAGTTGTACTCGGTCTCATGATCATCGGTAGCATAGCAATATCCTTAACCGGGTGCAAAAAACAAGCCCCCGAAACGCCCGTCACGGAACTCCAAATCGAAGAACTCGTAGTTGGCGATGGCGCAACCGCAGAAAAAGGCAACACCGTCAGCGTTCACTACACCGGAACTTTAACCGACGGAACCAAATTCGACAGTTCTCTCGACCGTGGCACACCATTCGAATTCAACTTGGGCGCCGAACAAGTCATTCAAGGCTGGGATGAAGGCGTCGTCGGCATGAACATTGGCGGCAAACGAAAACTCACCATCCCCGGCGACATGGCATACGGACCCGGCGGCATACCCGGCGGCATACCACCAAATGCCACGCTAGTATTTGAGGTTGAGTTGTTGGGAATTCTCTAGAACTTCCACTTAACTGAACAACCAACCGAGTGAGCCTCCGGCTTCTCGATTTCACGATCCTCAAGTAACGCCTCCAGCGCATCTTTTAAAGGTGTCTCTGTTACATTTTCAGGATCGTTGTAGCTATTATCGATGCCTCCGGTGTATCTCAATTTCCTATCTGAATCGAACACAAAAACCTGCGGCGTGCGCTCCGCATGGTAAGCCTTAGCCACATCCTGACTTTCATCACGCAAATACGGGAAATTCAATCC
>CAZEDN010000121.1:0-3804 GCA_964510905.1 uncultured Candidatus Peribacteria bacterium | reverse complement strand
GCTGAATAAAGTGTTGGCTCATCCTAGTCCCCTACATGAAGAATCCGATTCCCCTGAACTGGTGGAGTTTGAGGAATTTTTGGCTCGGGCAAGAGAAGGTGGGCCTCCTTCTGATTTTGAGTTGGCCCGCAACAAAATTCTTCAACTTAGAGAGGTGTTCGCTTCCGGAGAAGGGCGTTTTTCTCATTTCCAAGGTGATGTTATTACCGCTGAACAACGGACCGAGTTTTTGGAGCTTTTGACATTCGCGGCGAATGAGGGAATTTCTTCGGACCAGCTTGATCCTGCTGTGGCTATACATGAAGCCCCTTTTCCCTGGTCTGAACTAGATCTATATCTTTTGCTTATGATGGAGGATGCTGCGGCCGCTGAGTTGGGAGACGCAGACTCTGCCGAGGATTTTGATGCTTATCTTGAACAAGGCTTACTTGATTCTGAGATAAGAGAAGCGTATGAGCGACATTCTGATTTAGTTGATGTCACATATGATGCCGGCCTAGGTGAAGATTTCATTCTCCAACTGGGATCATTTGATGGGTTTGATAAAGCTTCCTACATTAGTGCCATTACTGGAATTACATTGATTGGCATGCTTGATAATTTCAATCTCCCTGGAATTGAAAACTCCATGAATTCACGCGCTTTATTGGAGCACTCCTTTGCAGAAAACCGTGAAGATCTTATTGAGGCGCTTGGAGGAGAAGAACCATTGGATGCAGTTCATGATCAGCTTTTTGGAGTTTTTGATGGTGGCGAATACGCCGCTACAGATATCGGCGATCGCGATACCGACATGGACACGATTCGGCAGATTGGCACGGATGTGAATGCATTCAAACGACACCTTCGACAACAGTATCCCGAGGCGGAATTTTTGGATGGATTGGAGGATCATGAGGTCACGATTGAGCAAACAGTGGACACTAAGGGGCGCGCCGAAGTGACGGTGACCGTTCCCTGGGTGATGCGCGGGAAAGAGATGACCACGATCGTTGAACGGGCCAAGGGACGGAATGCAATGCTCGCTCATGAAAATGCGTTGATTGAAGCGCGGCGCTCACTGGGAGCAGCATATCGTGCTCAGATCCTAGATGTGCATGAAGAGTTGGGTCGCGGTCGTAAAGAACGGGACAAGGCATTCGATCCTTTCCCGGGGCTGCGTGACGATTTGCGTGGATTGAAGTGGGCATCCGAACCGGAATTGGTTTTCTATGAACCGAAATACGAAATCGATCCTGAGACGGGAAGTCCTTCTACTATCCCAACGGTTAACGCGAAACTCACTTTCAATATTCTCGGCCATGCTGTGGACATTCGTGGGGCCGGAACGCACGCCAACCTCAATCGGGCCAACCATCTGGCGGTTCAAGCCATCATGGGACAGTTTGCAGCAGAAGTGGAGCGTCAAACCGGATTCACCCCTGATGACATTCATACGATGAAGCCGCAAGAGGTGGCGACAAACATGGCCAACACAGCCGATAAGGTGGGTGATGAACTGGCTCGGCAGGCACGCATGGATCAAGGGTTTGAACGAGCCACTCCAAAACGACTGGAGACCATGGACGATACCCAACTCAAGCGATATGTTCTCAGCTATTTGGAAGCGATTGCGGATGGCGACCCAACGGGTACGGTTTCTTTCGATTTTGCGATGCGCGATTCGATGGATGAGGAACGCGGTGTGATCAAGCGACGATGTACATTGAGCGATGGGGCGATTGCGTTGGATGATGGCAATGGAAACATCATTCGTATGCCGCTTGCGGTTTTGCGGTATGGAGAAGGCGATGAATTTGAATCCAAAGACACGGGAACCACTGCGGTCCGTCGATTTCGTGTGATGCGCCGTGAAGAAAAAGATTCTCTATTGGAAGTCCCTAAAGCGGGTACTTTGCGCGGACATTATTCCGAGCCAGGAGGACAAAGTGCAAACAACGAACTGGTTCTCACCCCAGATCAAATCTACAACTTTGCCGAAACCCTCCTCCGTACCGATCTCGACAGTGATCAAGAAGTGGCTGGGTTCCGTGAGACGTTCGACCTTTCCGGGTCGGACCGCCACGATTTGCGACGCAAACGTGCAGTGCTGGCACTGGGAGGTGGCGCGGCCAGTTAGATGCGCGACTATTTTGCGCGCGTGCTCATTTCTCCCCTTGTGATCAGGGGCGGTTTCGCCTATACTCGGATCGGCCTTATTTGAGAGCCATTTACATTTTCGGGGTGTGGCGCAGTTGGTAGCGCGCGTGGTTTGGGACCACGAGGTCCCCGGTTCGAGCCCGGGCACCCCGACCATCGTAAGAATTTTGGACTCTGTAAGAGTTCAAAATTTTTAGGATCTGTTTGTGTGTGTCCCTCGCGGTCGGTGTTTTTTCGCTGCTCTCGATTATATGTTATTGTAATCTCCTATGAAAAATTTTCCCACCCCCGCTCTCCCTCAAAAACCGCTACCTCTCACAGTAGACCATGGGGCTTTGAGTTGGCTGAATCGTGCTCGTCAACGAGTTCAACCATGGCTTGCGGCACTGACCGTTATTGGAACGGCTGCTGGCTGCGAAGATCCCCTCGCCTTGGACGATGCGATCGAAGATGGAGATATGATTTGTGCCGAGGCTTCGGATCAGGCTGGGACTGAATTCCCTAAAAATTTATCACTTCTCAACCGTGGTGATGTTTCGACTATGTTCATAATCGTGGATGTCGAAGGAGGACAGGTGCAAATTGGCGCAGATCAAAACTGGAGAATAACGGTTGCCGGGAAAACGGTCAATTCCCAGGGGCTTTCCTTTCTTGCGGATATCAATAATTCTACGGGCACGCTGGACGATATGACAATCAATGGGTCGACCGATTATGAATTTGATGGCCATACTCACAACATTGACATGACGTTTGAGATTGAGGGGACTGGTGGTGAAACGGTCCAATTGACTGTGAGTTCGCCTATTTTGAATGGGGATCTTGTGACAGATGGCCTTCTTGTATATACGGATGATTTTGAAGCGGCGGAAGCGACTCATTCTTGGGAGGTCAGCCCGGAAGACGTCGAGCGAGCCCCCTTCTTGCATAGTGATGATGACGAAGAAGATGACGAGGAAGACGAAAATCCGTTCAATGAATTCACGTTTTGTCGGGACGAATTAGATCTTGCGGCATAAAATCGTCCCGGGGTGACTTCCGTGATAAAATGTCTCCATGTGCTACAGCAAAGAAGTCTCCCTTGCCGTCGGTAGCGTGATCGCAGCAGGTTGTGGGTATTCGTGGTGGCGCGCGGCCGGGATGGCGGCGGCCAAGGGCACAAAAGCGATTCCCGCGCGCCTTTTAAAGGCGTTTGAATACGGCGTGATCGGGCTACTCTGTATTGGCGGTCATCAGCTGTTCGAATTTTGGGCGATTTATACGATGAATCCGTGGGTGTATAAGATTGGTCTCATCATTTCGTTGTCGTGCACGTATTTTATCATGCGTTCGTTGGAGACTTTGGTGAATTTAAGGTTTGGAAGTCAATTTGTGGCGGCCTTGATTGCGCTCACGGGTGTATACCTATTCACGCGTGAAATGACGTTCGAGAACCTGCACTTTTGGGTGCGTGGCCATTCGCATGCGGTGTGGGCGGGGATGTGGATGGCGCTGTTCATCTATTGGAATGTTTGCTTATTGTATGCGCGGCATGTTTCGACCGTGGCGATTAACCGGCGACTTCTGTTGTGGTATGCGTTTTTGGCGCTGGATTTTTCGTTTTTGGTGGCGGTGGTGTATGCCTATTTGGCGACCTTTTTACAGAAGGGAGAGTGGGCATGTCCG
>CAZEDN010000120.1:0-3824 GCA_964510905.1 uncultured Candidatus Peribacteria bacterium | reverse complement strand
ATCTTGAATCGACCCTCTACCCGGATTGGGGTGTTCAACCTCACGAAATGTGTCGCCTCCAACGAGAGGACTTTACTTCCATTCCTCCTGCCGAAGGTTTCCCCTCTCGCTCCTGCAATTGGCGAGGGGTTGGAGGTGACCTTAGTGCCATGGGCCGACGGGAACACTTGGGCCGAATGATCCAGATGGGGGTTAATCGATTCAAAATGCCGCGACGTGATTTTGGTCAATCCGCTCTTGGATTGAATTCTTTGGGTGTTCTTCTTCAAGAATTTTTGCGGCTACACCAACTCCCCGGTCACGAAGAAGTTCTCCGCCCCGGTGACCCTCACGTTCACGAAGCGGCCTCTTAGATCTTTTGGTGAGCCGTTTTCTTGGGGTGTATCAAAAAACACTTCTTTGTAATGCGGAGTACGACCTGAGCAGCGAGTGCCGTCTTGTTTTTCTACGAGGACTTCGACGGTCTCCCCCACAAACGCCTCGTGCTTTTTATGCGAGAGATCGTTGAGCAGATCGTTGAGCGCGTGGAAGCGACGAGACTTTTCCTTGTGTGGAACGTCATCTTCTAAGTGTTTTTCGGAATGCGTTCCTTTGCGTGGCGAGTATTGCGCCATGAACGCCATGTCGAATTCCACCTCCTTCATGAGGTTGTATGAATCCATGAATTCTTCCTCGGTTTCTCCTGGAAATCCTACGATGATGTCGGTGGAAATGGCGCAATCCGGGATGTGCTTTCTGATTAGATCGATAAGGTGGAGGTAATGTTCGCGCGTGTAGGTGCGGCGCATCAATTCAAGGATGCGGTTGTTGCCAGATTGAATGGGAAGATGGATCCACGGTTGTAATGTCTCGAGCTCTTTGTGCAGCACGATGAGATCCTCAGAAAAATCTTGCGGATGCGGGGAACTGTAACGGAGTCGTCGGAGCCCTTTTGACTTGAGCGCGTCCACTTTTTTCAGGAGTGTCACGAACGGTCGCTCCCCTTTTGGCGCGTTGGGAGCGGAGGCCATTACGTTCTCCCCTTCAAATATTTTTTGATTGAAGACCACGTTGGGGAGGTCGGTTTTGTCTTTGAAGTTAGGAGTCAGTTTGTCCTGCACGCTCATTCCGTATGAGTCGACCGTTTGGCCGAGGAGTGTGATTTCGACGGCCCCGTTTTTGACCGCTTCTTCGCATTCATTCACGATTTCGTCCATGGGTCGGCTCTTTTCGCGGCCTCGGGCAAACGGCACGATGCAGTATGTGCAAAACTTGTCGCAGCCGGTTTGAATGGGGATGCAAACCTGTTCTTTGGAGTCGCGTTTGGGAGATATGTGAAAGTAACTTTCGATGTCGAAGGCGGGCGGTTATTGATTGAGAAGTTCGGGAAGTTGAGTGATTTCTTCGATGGGAAATTTAAAGTCTACGCCTTTGTGATGGTTTAGGGTTTTGTTATTTTTTCGCACCATGCACCCGGTTACCCCCACCAATAAATCGGGGCGTTCGCGTTTTATGCGGGAAAGTTTTTTGATGCGCCCATACACGCGATCTTCCGCACTTTTTCGCACCGAACAGGTATTGAACAGCACGAGATCCGCCCCTTCTTCCTTCGTGGCAGCGGTGTATCCCAAATGCTCCAAAGCTGTCCTCAGTCGCTCGGTGTCGGACGTGTTCATCTGGCACCCATATGTATGGATGAAATATTGCTTAGATGCGTTTTTCGACGAAGTTCTTGAAGACGGCATAAGGAAATTTTTGCGTTTTTTGATCGATGTACGTTCGGAGGGTTTCGTAGTGGCCTGCGTGCTCTGTGATTGCTTCGGTGTCCTCTCGGACTTCGTTTTCGGCCTCGAGCCAGCCAATGTCCTTTTGGAGACCGGCACTGTCGCGCGCTTCATTGAACAGCTTTTCGAGCATGGCTTCAAGCGCTTTTTCTTTTTCCCAAAGTTCCTTGAATTCACGGATCGCGCTGGTATTGGCGCGTTGTCCGATGATGGATTGCACCGTTTTGGAAGGGCTGCTTTCGATGGCGCGGTAACTTTCGATCAAATACGGAATGCTATCACGTCGATGGTCAAACACGGTCACGAGCTCTTCTTGCATGGCGGCTAACTCTCTCACTTGGCGCATGAGATGGTTCCAAATCCAGGCCACTCCAATGAGGAACAGTATAAGGATACCCGCGAAAATGATGAAGAATTCGTTCATGTGTTTAGATTATTGTGCCGGTATGATGATGCCCTGTTGTATGGGGGCCTGTAAACTTCTTTTTGTGGTGATCGCGGAGGTCCATGATCTTGCGCGCCATTTTAAATGGCTCGGGGACATCTTCGATTTTAAATACGATTTTTTCTGCCGCGGTCTGAATTTCGAGGATGCCAAACTCCAGCAAGTTGCTCAATACTCCTTTGGCCACATGTTTCACATCTTGAATCTGCGTGAGTTCGGTCTCAGAAATGGTTCGCAACATGAACGATACTTGATCGATGCTGATCACCCGTTCGTCGGTCACGATGATGAGGTCCAACTCTTCCTCAATCCAACGGATGAAGGTGATGAGTGCGATGGCTTCTAAGTAGAGCAGGAATATGAGTGTGGTCACTTTTTTAAAATTTTCGGTGAATTCAAATCCAAACTCCATCACCACATAAATAATCCCTGGTAGTCCTACGGTGAGGGCTAAAAAGAGTCCTAACTTTAAATAGATGATCCAGTGTTTTCGGATGAGGAATTTGATGGTTTCTCCTTCTTTTTGGCCGGGGAATCGGAGGGACATTGATGAGATTTAAGTTTTGACTTCGTGTGGTTTGGGACCGTATTGAATACCTTTGTGGCTCGTGTTGTGATCGAATGCTGACTTGCTTTCCGTGGTGGTGCGTTGATGGAATTTTTGTCGGCGTCGGTCGAGAATGTATCCGCGCTTGGTTTGGTTGATCTGATTCAGATAATACTCAGGTTTGGGCATGTACGGCAAGTGCATGGAGGTGGTGAGTGATGGAATCACGACCACAATGGTACCGTAATTGAGAAAATTGGCGAGGATGCCGTTTTGGGTTTTTTTGGTGTCTTGGATCTCGTGGAGGTCAATGATTTCCTTGTCATCATGCATGAAAAGGCTTTTGCGCATGTCGATCACGCGGTAGTTGGTGATGATGACGATGTCGAGATAAAAATTCATGATTCTTAAGAAAAACATGTGAAATGTGAGCATCACCATGAGGACAAGAACGAACAGGGTGAGTTGGATAGAAACGCTTTCCTTCATGCGTTCGAACGGGATGATCAGAAAAGTGGTCGCTGAGGCGGCAAACATACACAGCGTGATGAGGACAATGCGTGCAAGCACGATGGGGTGTTTGCGCGTGAATGTGACCACTTTTTCTGCGCGTTGCTGGCCGCGAAAGTGACGATTGGTGTTGTCGGGATGTTTGGTGTCGATACGAACCATTATCCGTGTAGATAAAGGAAAAATATAATTAAAAACCCTCCGAGAAAGAGGGTTCCCGTGATGTATAGCCACTTGACCATACCGAGATGAATCAACCCGAAAAGCGGGGTGTACTGCGACCGATCAAACCGGTAGGCCTGGATGTAGGTCCTCAGCCGGTAGATCGAGAGGGCGCAGAAGGCCAGGGAGAGGAGGGATATGATGACCGTAATGATTATGATGGCGAGCGTTCCCATGGGTCCGTGTTAGGGATTATGAGAGGGTTTGGTACAGCTCAATGGTTTTTTTAGCGGTCGCTTCCCAGGAATAGGGATTTTTGAGGGTTATGGGGGTGTCGTCTCGGAGGAAATGAAGGAGTGTTTCGCCGATTGATTTGGTGCTCAATGGGTCACAAAAC
>CAZEDN010000119.1:0-3856 GCA_964510905.1 uncultured Candidatus Peribacteria bacterium | reverse complement strand
GGTTATCCGGATGGAACCTTCCGAGGGGATCAAGCCATCACGCGGGCTGAGTTCTCGTCCATGGCGGTACGAATCTTGGAGGATTCTTAGATTGACGCATTTGTTTTAAAGGGTTTTTATCGGCCTTCCTGGATGGCTCTCGGAGGGGAATTTTGGTATAATGTATAGAAAACCAAAAATAAATTATTCATGGAAACTACTTTATCTGCTGGAGGACCCACGTTTGATGAGGAGAAGTTCAACGCTTTGGATCGATTTCTTTCCCAGGTGAAAGGTTCTGAAGATAATGTTCCCTTTGATGACGATGCTTTGGAGGACTTGCAGCTCTCCTTTTTAGAACATTGTGATGAAATTTTGGTGGATGTGATCGCAAAGGCATTGAAGGAAGGGGATATTGAAGGAGTTCATGATGATGACCTTAGAGATACACTCATTGCGCATGTGGAAGCGGTCCCGGTGGATCTGGATGAGCGGGAAGAATGGACCTCCCTTCCACTCTTGATTGAAACCTGCATGGAAGTGCTGGAAGAGGTGGAGGATGTGTCGGAATCGTGGCTCCTGGCCGCGGTTTTTAATATGGAGCGGTTTAAGACACTTTATCGCTCGTTGGAGGCGTTGAGGGAAGCACAAATCGATGAACATGTAGAAGCGTTGCGAGCGCTTTTTTACGATATGATGCACGATTCGCCACTGCTCACACCGAAGAGTCGAACCTATTTCCATCTGGTCGCGGAACATTTGAACGAGATGGGGATTGTTCTTCTGATGACACGATTTTTACAGGCTCAATTGGAATATGGACAACATTTGCAGGATCGATACCTTTCCGAACACCCTGAGCTTTTGAAGCGCGTTTCGACCCGATTCAAACGTGAAGCAACGATGATGGCTAAACGCTGCACCAAATAAGCTCTTCACATTTTTTGACACAATATATAGGCCTCCAAACAGGCTGTTTTGCCAAGCCGTTTTGGGTTTAATTTCTTGACCATAGTGGGGGACCTCCCTAATATAGGGTTTACCATATTTTGTGTGTCTTTTTAGTCGTGACCACAATATATAGTGGTTTTATTGGCTTCCTAACCCCCCTTAATTATGCATGCTCAAGTGGGCGAAAAAGGGCTTAAAATAGAGCGTCGTTTTACGCAAAAAGGCAAGAATCCTTATGATGGTATTAAATTCGAAAAACGTTCTTCTAAAATCACCAATCCAGACGGTTCGGTAGTGTTTGAGGCGAAAGCGGTTGAAGTGCCGGCGGAATGGTCTCAAGTGGCCACCGATGTGTTGGCTCAGAAGTATTTTCGCAAAAAAGGAGTGCCACAGAAAGGGGATAAGGATGGATCTGAGACTTCAGCGAAGCAAGTGATGGGTCGTTTGGCGGGGACTTGGCGTCATTGGGGAGAAAAGTATGGGTATTTTGAGACAAAAGGCGATGCGGATGCTTTTGAAGATGAGATGAGTTACCTTCTCATGACGCAACGGTCTGCTCCGAACAGTCCGCAGTGGTTCAATACCGGTTTGGCGCATGCTTATGGGATTACTGGGTCTGCACAGGGACACCATTATGTGGATGAAAATACCGGAAAATTGGCGAAGTCGAAGGATGCATACACTCGACCTCAGCCGCATGCGTGTTTCATTCAGTCTATTTCGGACGATTTAGTTGGAGAAGGTGGGATTTTTGATGGGGTTACGCGAGAGGCGCGGCTCTTTAAGTATGGCTCAGGAACCGGTTCGAATTTTCCAAGCTGCGCGGATGCAATGAAAATTTAGGTGGGGGAGGAAAGTCATCTGGATTGATGAGCTTTTTGGGTGTTTTTGATCGGGCAGCGGGAGCGATTAAGTCTGGAGGGACTACGCGTCGCGCGGCCAAAATGGTGTGTGTGGACATGGATCATCCGGAGATCGAAAACTTCATCAATTGGAAAGTTATTGAGGAGCAAAAGGTTGCAGCTTTGGTGGCCGGTTCTCAAATCTGTTATGAAAAGTTGAAAGCGATCGTTGAATCGGTGGCCAAGAAGGGATCAGATCCCAAAGAGAATAAAGATTTGAAAGGATTGGTTTTGGAGGCGAGCAAGGTTCATGTGCCGCTCAATGTTGTTAAGCGGTCCATCATGCGTGTGGAGCAGGGGATGAAACCGGAAGAGTTTAATTTTGAGACTTACGATACTGACTTTCGTTCCGATGCGTATGCCACGGTGGGTGGTCAAAATTCCAACAATTCCATTCGTGTGACCAATGAATTTCTTGATGCTGTGGAAAAGGATAGGGATTGGAATCTTGTGAATCGGATTGGGGGGAAGGTGTACAAAACGGTTAAGGCGCGTGATTTGTGGGATCAAATTGCGAATGCGGCTTGGTTGTGTGCAGATCCTGGACTTCAGTACGACACAACGATTAACGAGTGGCACACATGTCCGAAAGATGGTCGCATCAATGCGAGTAATCCTTGTAGTGAGTATATGTTTTTGGATGATACGGCGTGTAATTTGGCGTCGCTTAATTTGGTGAAGTTTTACGATTCTGATAAGGGAGAATTTATGATTGAAGATTTTAAGCACGCGTGTCGGTTGTGGACCATTGTGTTGGAGATTTCTGTGTTAATGGCACAGTTTCCTGGAGAGTCGATTGCGCAGCTCAGTTACGATTTTCGAACGTTGGGATTGGGTTATGCGAACATTGGGACTTTGCTTTTGCGGCAGGGGATTCCTTACGACAGTGAAGAAGGTTTTGCGATTGCAGGAGCGATTACGGCGATCATGTGTGGTGAGGCTTATGCCACGTCGGCCCAGATGGCTAAAGTGCGCAAGCCATTTCCTAAGTACAAGAAAAATCGAGAGGATATGTTGCGTGTGATTCGCAACCATCGGCGAGCGGCGTATCAGGCGCCGGAGAAAGAGTATGAAGGTTTGACGGTGAAGCCTGTGGCGATCGATGAAAAGTTATGCCCCAAAGATTTGCTGGCGGCGGCCCGGGATGCTTGGGATCGCGCGTTGGATTGGGGTGAGAAGTATGGTTATCGTAATGCGCAGGTTACGGTGATTGCTCCTACCGGAACGATTGGTTTGGTTATGGATTGCGATACGACCGGAATCGAGCCGGATTTTGCGCTTGTTAAGTTCAAAAAATTGGTCGGTGGAGGTTATTTCAAGATCGTGAATCAATCGGTTCAACCGGCTTTGAAAATGTTGGGATATGAGAAGGAAGAAATTCAAGACATCATTCATTATGTAAAGGGACATGCGACGCTGGAAGGATCTCCTGCGATCACTCATGAGCAACTTCGTGAAAAGGGATTTGGGGATAAGCAGATTTTGGCGATCGAAGGTCAGTTGGAATCGGTTTTTGAGCTCAAGTTTGCTTTCAATAAATGGACGTTGGGTGAAGATTTCTGTGAGGAGGTTTTGAAGATGACGAAAGAGCAACTCGATGATGCAGAATTTGATTTGTTAAAGCATCTTGGGTTTAGTGCAGAAGAGGAGGAGCAGGCGAACATTCACGTGTGTGGAACGATGACTGTTGAAGGTGCGCCTCATTTGAAAGAGGAGCATTATCCAGTATTCGATTGTGCGAATAAGTGTGGAAAGATCGGGAAGCGATTTATTAAGTCTTTGGGTCATATCCGAATGATGGCGGCGGCGCAATCGTTTATTACGGGTGCGATTTCCAAAACGATCAATTTGCCGGAGGAGGCGACAGAGGATGATGTGAAGGATGCTTATATGGAAAGTTGGAAGTATATGTTGAAGGCGAATGCGTTGTATCGTGATGGATCCAAGTTGAGTCAGCCTCTTAGTACGTGGTCGATGTCGGGTGGTTTGGCTAGTTTGTTTGACTTCACTGATGAAGAGTTGGA
>CAZEDN010000118.1:0-3875 GCA_964510905.1 uncultured Candidatus Peribacteria bacterium | reverse complement strand
GCGCAGCTACGGCGAAGCCGGGAAACCCCGTCCGTAAGGGCGGGGAGTTTCATATAAAGAAGCTGAAGTCAGAGGTTATGCCTATCTTTTAGTAAGTAAGGGGTATGGCTGTTTATGTACCGTAGTTTTTGATGATTTTGAAAATATCCATAAATATTTTGCCAATGCTAAAAAAATGCTCCTTAAACAGTTTAAATGCGACATCCAAGAGCCCAAGCATGCCGGTGGGGTAGGGCATTTTTCTCTTCAAAACACCTTTCAAAAAGGAAAGCAACGCTACGTGGGGGAGGCAGCGGGACTGCAAGATTTTTTATGGGGCTTTGGAATCCGCACGGCCATTACTTCTGGTTACCTTGCGGCTCAAAGTATTATTGAAAAACAAGATTATCAAAAACTAGCTTCTCGCGAATTTCTTAATAAGCAGCGCGCTGGAGTGTCCAGTCGTTACTTATGGGAAAAATTCGGCGGTGAAAAATTCCTTAAAATTAGTAAGAAATTTAGAATGCCTCGGCGACCTCTCAAAAGACTTCATTCCTTCTTTAATTTCAACTTGCTGCAGCGGTTGATTTACCCGATCGCGCGACGAGTTATGAAAAAACGCTACAAAATAGTATAGTAGGGAGGAAATCATATCTAACCTCTCTCCCATGCAGGACCCCTATCTCAATCTCGACCTCGACCCGACCACCGATGGCAAATACATGCCGGTCGTTTTTCATTTAGTACCAAAAGAGGGCCACACTCTAGCAGGATACGCGACCGAAGTGGCCGCCGAATCCAGTACCGGCTCCAACCTACGAGTGGGAACAGCCACCGACTTCTCTGATGATCTCAACGCCATCGTGTACAAAGTGGATGAAGAGAAAAACTTAGTCTGGATCGCCTACCCATGGAGAATTTTTGATCGCGGAGGAAACGTCCAAAATGTACTCACTTATGTGGTGGGGAATGTGTTTGGGATGTCTGGCTTGAAGGCTCTGAAGGCGCTCGACTGTTGGTTCCCAGAAGAAATGCTAGAACAGTTCGATGGACCTTCCACAACTATCAAGGATCTCAAAAAATACGCTGGAATCGAAGATCGCCCAATCCTAGGAACGATCGTAAAGCCTAAAATAGGACTCAAACCAAAAGAGTTTGCCGAGGTGTGTCACATGTTCTGGAAAGGAGGAGGGGACTTCGTAAAATTTGACGAACCACAAGCCGACCAAGATTTCTGCCCATTTAAGGAAAGCGTGGACGCCATCCGAGAACAAATGGACCGTGCAGAAGATGAAACCGGAAAAAAGAAACTCATGTCGTTTAATATTTCCTCTCCAGATTTTGCAACGATGAAAGAGCGAGCCGAATACGTTCGCGAAAAGATGAAACCGGGAAGTTATGCGTTCCTTGTGGATGGAATCACGGCAGGATGGAGCGCAATGCAAACCGCTCGGCGCGAATGGCCCGACGTGTTCTTGCACTTTCACCGGGCAGGGCACGGGGCAATGACCCGAGCCGAAAACCCAATTGGATACAATGTGCCGTTTCTGACTAAATTTGCGCGACTATCGGGCGCATCCGGAATGCACACCGGGACCGCTGGAATCGGCAAAATGGCCGGCACCAAAAAAGAGGACATCACCGCAGCTCATCATGCCCTCATGGACAAATCCGAAGGAGAATTCTTCGAGCAAGACTGGTATGGCATGAAAGGCACAGCACCAATCGCATCCGGAGGCCTAAATCCAATTCTTCTCAAGCCATACGCTGATGCAGTTGGTACTACCGACTTCATCACCACAATGGGCGGAGGGGTACACTCCCATCCTGGGGGCACCGAAAAAGGCGCCACCGCGCTGCTCCAAGCCTGCGAAGCCTGGCAGCAAGGCATCGACATCCAGGAGTACGCAAAAGACCACGAAGCTCTTGCCAAAGCTGTGGATTTCTATGGCAACAAGTTCGAGTACACGCGCAAATACCTCAAAAAATAGCGCCCATAACGCCACCCAGCGTCCAGCACGCCTAATCACACTCCATGCCCCTCCTCGTTCTCGCTTTAGCGCCATCCATCGCGCTATTCCTCATCTTTTATCTTCGCGATAAATACGACCGCGAGCCGCTCGGCCTTCTTCTCAAGACGTTCGGATTGGGCATTCTCGTGCTTATCCCCGTTGGGCTCATCGAAGCGGGCATATTCGCGGAACTAGGCATCGACATCATGGCCCCTCAAAAATGGTGGGTCACCCTCCTCACGATGATTTTTGTCGTGGCGGTAGTAGAAGAGGCGGCCAAATTTTTCATCGTTCGTGCATACGCCTGGCACAAACCGGCCTTCAATGAACCGTACGATGGGATCATGTACGCCCTGATGGCTTCGCTCGGGTTCGCCACCGTCGAAAACATCTTGTACGTGGTCCAATGGGGCGCAACGGTGGCCTGGCTTAGGGCCCTGCTCACCGTTCCCTTACACGCCCTCACCGCCGTGATCATGGGGTACTACATTGGACTGGCCAAATACACTAAGGACAAAAAGCAGCGCAATCGCTATCTCGCGCTCGGCCCCACCATAGCCGTTCTGTTTCATGGCATCTTCAACTTTTTCGTGGCCAGTGAGATGACCTTTTTAGTGGCCATGGCCCCCCTTCTCGTATTGTACGCCTGGATCCTCAGCCTGCGCGCCAGCAAAATGCACGCCAAACGGTCGCCGTTTAAAAAAGTCCTCTCAGACTAAAGCCCCTGCAAATACTCAACCGCCGCATCGAGCTGACTGTCGGTGTCGTTTTCGATGTCCTCATCAGTGAGGTCCACAAATGTGTCCGGAACGATGCCAATGTCGTCGATCGAACGGTCATTGGGGGTATACCACTTCGCGATCGTGTAGCGCAGACTGGAGCCATCCTCCAACAATTCCACCACTTGAACGCTTCCCTTTCCAAACGTGGGTTCTCCCATGATCAGTCCTCGTTCATAATCCTGAATCGCACCTGCCAAAATTTCAGCCGCCGACGCCGATCCTTCATTCACCAACACCACCAACGGCACCTCAGCCAATCGAGACGAGGCATTGGTGTAGAACACTTCATTGTCCGTTTCATAACGATGCTTCGTGACCACCGCCTTCTGCTTCCCCTCTAAAAAGTCGGACAAAATGTCCACCGCAATGTCCAAGTAACCGCCACCGTTGTAGCGAACGTCCAGAATCAATCCATCAACCTCGGTCAGTAGCAGTTCTTGAACCGCCTCATCAAACTCGGCCTCCGTATTGTCATTGAACTGATAAATGCTGATGTACGCGATCTCATTTTCATCTCCATGATAAGAGAGCTCAACGCTCGGGATGTCGATTTTAGCGCGCTCAATTTCTATGATGATCGGATCGGTCAGACCATTGCGCAAAACGGTCAAGGTAACGGTCGTCCCTTCTTCACCGCGGATGTTCATGATCGCTTCAAAAAGGGTCATGTCGGTCACCAATTTAGAATCGATAAGATAGATAATATCGCCCGCTTTAAGGCCCGCCTGCTCCGCCGGAGAACCTTTCAGTGGAGCGATCACCGTGAGATTATCGTTTTTAACCGTCAATTCCGCCCCAATGCCTTGCAAGGTTCCTTCTAAACTGTCTTGGAAATCTTGGGTTTCGCCCGGGTCCATAAATACAGTAAAAGGATCATCCAGCGACTCCACCATTCCTTTAATCGCACCGTACAGTTGTTGCTCTCCATCCAGCATGAACGCGTTCACATACTCCATGTCGAGCATTCCGTAGGCCTCCCAAAAGAGATCAAGGTTCAACGGGTACACTTGATCCATCGAAGTTTGCATATCATCCAATTGATCACGTACGCTGTAAAGCGCACTTTGCCAGCCGATAAAGACTCCCAATAAAAGGATGGTGA
>CAZEDN010000117.1:0-3911 GCA_964510905.1 uncultured Candidatus Peribacteria bacterium | reverse complement strand
ACTGCCATCTTCTTGAGCCATATGCCTGTGTATGATTTTTTGTGCTTAGCCACCTCTTCGGGGGTGCCCTGAACCATGACGGTTCCGCCGGCATCTCCCCCATCCGGACCCATGTCGATGACGTGATCGACCGATTTGATCACATCCAGATTGTGTTCGATGGTGAGGACTGTGTTGCCCATTTCGACCAGTCGTTGCAACACGTCGAGCAGTTTTTTGACATCATCGAAGTGAAGGCCGGTGGTGGGTTCGTCCAATACGTATAGTGTGCGTCCCGTGGATCGTTTGGAGAGCTCGGTGGCCAACTTGATGCGCTGTGCCTCACCTCCGGAGAGGGTGGTGGCCGATTGGCCGAGGTGGATGTACCCGAGCCCGACCGCAACCAAGGTTTCGAGTTTCGTTTTGATCGTGGGAATGGCATCGAAAAATTCCAATGCTTCGTCCACGGTCATTTCCAACACATCGGCGATGTTTTTTCCGCGGTACGTGACCTCGAGCGCCTCCTTGTTGTATCGCTTTCCCTTACACACCTCACACGTCACGTACACATCCGGTAGGAAGTGCATTTCGATCTTCTTCACGCCATCGCCCTGACACGCTTCACAGCGGCCTCCCTTCACATTAAAACTGAATCGTCCGGCTTTGTACCCACGGGTGCGGGCTTCCGGTGTGCTGGCGAATAGATCGCGAATGTCGGTGAAGACGCGTGTGTACGTGGCGGGATTGGAGCGTGGTGTTCGTCCGATGGGTGCTTGGTCGATGTTGATGATTTTGTCGAGGTGTTCGATTCCATTGATGGCTTTGTGTTCGCCGGGCATGACTTTGGAGCGGTTCAATTTGGCGCTCACCGTTTTGACGAGGATGTCGTTGATGAGGGTGGATTTTCCGGAACCGGACACGCCGGTGATCCCTACAAACGTTCCGAGCGGAATGGCCACGTCCACTTTTTTGAGGTTGTGTTGAGCGGCGCCTAGGATTTCGATCGTTTTTTTATTGCCGGGGCGTCGTTTTTTGGGTTTCGCGATTTCCAGTTTTCCGGAGAGGTACTTTCCGGTGATGGATTTGGGATCCTTCATGATTTGGGCAGGAGTTCCTTCGGCGATCACCTTTCCTCCGTATTTCCCAGCACCCGGTCCGATGTCAAAGATGTAGTCGGCGGCCAACATGGTGTCGACGTCGTGTTCTACGATGATGACGCTGTTGCCAAGATCGCGTAGGGCACAGATCGCTTTGATCAGCTTTTCATTGTCGTTTTGGTGCAAGCCGATCGTGGGCTCGTCGAGGACGTACAGCACCCCGGTGAGCTGCGAACCGATTTGGGTGGCCAAACGAATGCGTTGCGCCTCCCCTCCCGAGAGGGTGTTGGCGGCGCGATCGAGCGATAGGTACGAAATCCCCACATTATCCAGGAATTTGAGACGGTGCCGGATCTCGCGCAAGATTGGCTCGGCGATGACGTTCTCACTTTTGGTCACTTTGAGGCTGTCGAAAAAGGAGTGTGCCTTGTCGATCGACAGTTCGGTGACGTCCACGATCGATCTGTCGTTCAACGTCACGCCAAGGATCTCTTTTTTAAGGCGCTTTCCTTTGCAGGATGGACATTTGGTCACGCGCATGAACTGCTCAATTTTGTTGCGAACGTAGTCGGATTCGGTTTCGAGATAACGCCGTTCGAGGTTGGGAATAACCCCTTCAAAGTTGGTCGTGTATCCCTTGTCCCAGTTCACTTTGTACTCCTCGTCGCCGGTGCCGTGCAGGACCATGTTCATAGCCTCTTCGGACAGTTCCTCAATGGGAATGTCGAGCGAGAAGTTGTGCTTTTTGGCGACCGCCACGAGAATGCGCGTGTACCAATCGAGGTGCGATGTGGTGGTTGACCACGGCATGATCGCGCCTTCGGAAACGCTGAGTTTTTTGTTCGGAATGATCAGGTCTTCGTCGATCTCCAGCTTGGTCCCGAGACCGTGACAAGCTTCGCACGCGCCGTGGGGACTGTTGAACGAGAAGTTGCGAGGCTCGATCTCTGGCAGGTTGATTCCGCAGTCGGCGCACGCAAACTGCTCGGAAAAAATGTTTTCTTTGCCGCCATCGTTGTCCACCACCATCATGACGCCATCGCCGAATTTGAGGGCGGTTTCTACGGAGTCGGCCAGCCGGGATCTGTCTTCGTTGGCGAGAGGGATTTCCTGGCCGGACTTTAACTTTTGAACCTTTTCTTTGAGGTCTTTTACGACTAAGCGATCCACCACGATTTCGATGGAATGCTTCTTTTTTTCATTCAATTCCGTGACCTCCAGGATGCTCATCACTTCTCCATCCACTCGCACGCGCACAAATCCATCTTTTTTGATCTTTTCGAACGCTTTTTGGTGCTGTCCCTTTCGATCTCGTACGACCGGTGCCAGGATGAGGATTTTTTTTCCCTCCTCCATCTCAGCGATGTGGCCCACGATGTCGCTCACACTTTGTCGCGTGATTGGCTTTCCACATTCAGGGCAATGAGGTTTTCCGATCTTAGCGTACAACAGGCGAAGGTAGTCGTAGATTTCGGTCACCGTGCCCACGGTTGAGCGTGGATTGCGGCTGGCGCTCTTCTGATCGATGGAAATCGCCGGAGAAAGCCCTTCGATCGCTTCCACTTCTGGTTTTTCCATGAGCTGCAAAAACTGCCGTGCATAGGTGGAAAGGCTCTCCACATAACGTCTTTGCCCTTCTGCATAAATGGTGTCGAATGCGAGTGAAGACTTCCCTGAACCCGAAAGTCCGGTCACCACCGTCAACTTATTCCGTGGAATTTTGACATCAACACTTTTCAAGTTGTGAATTTTCGCGCCTTTGACCGCGATATGATCGAGTCCCATAGCAAAATTTTCCTAAGATACAAAAATTAGGGTCGAATGCCATCGTATCAGTGAATCGCTACTTGATCAAGAGCCGATTGTACTGCTTATGGTTCTCCTTCTTTTTGAAAAGATTCGAGAGAATGCTGTATCCGAAGACCAGATAAGGCACGATGATGAAGGTCCAGCCCATTTCCAGGAACACATTGAATCCTGCGTGAAGGAGGACGGCGAACAGTAATCCTTCCAATAGTTTCTCCTCATGGAAGAGCGCAGACGATTTTAGGTGTACCACTCGATGTAACCATTGCAAAACAGGATGCCGGTTCTCGCGGATTTCTTTCTGCAAGATCGGTTTCGCAAAAAAGGCGATTCCAAAGTAGTACCCATAAATACCTGAGAAGAATATATGCGCAAACGTGGAAAATATCGATCGGAAAACGAAGGATAAAAAGAGACTCTCGAATCCTTGATAACTCCAAATGTAGAAGAAATACATGATGTTTTCGATGAAGGCGAAACCAAGCGCTGCGATGATACAAAATTCGATCGCATCGTCGATGTGGCGGAGATACTTTCGATCGGCAATACGCACCACTATATTCTTCATATACTCCTCAATCACTCCCACAAACATAAATGCTGCGATCACGCCCAACGGCAGATAAACCAGATGGGAAAACCCTAAAATATCCTGGTCGAGTCGATCCGTATATAGAAAAATATTCAGCTCAGGGAACCACTGCCAACTGAACTTGTAGAGCATGATTGGCAAAACCGCGAACATACCTCCAATAAAGGTCTTGGCCACCCATTTTCTTGGTTCCGGCTGCTTCTTGTAAAAGATATAGCCCCAGATATAAGCGGGGACACACGCCAACAATAAACAGGTTATGATTTTGAGTAATTCGATGATCATCAGGTTAATTGATTCATTAAATTATATCACATCTCTCCTGGTTTAGCAACCTAGGCTCTCCGATTTCCCATTAATATGCTATACTCTTGACGTTGAAATGTTGGATTTAAAGGACGCGCTTCTAGGGTCGCGTTTGCAGAGAAAAGGAAGCC
>CAZEDN010000116.1:0-3934 GCA_964510905.1 uncultured Candidatus Peribacteria bacterium | reverse complement strand
CCGGACAGGCTCTCATCCCCACCCTCACGGGCGGGGAGTTCCCGCTGGATTAAACCTAGAAATAACACTCACAAACCTTTCATCAAAAAGCTCATTTGTAAGAGGAGGGAAATAATGCCGATTATTTAAACTGGTAGCACGTATTTCCTTTAAGGCTCTCGATGCACCTGCACCAAAAATTATCACAGGTTTGCTCATTAGATTCATTTATAAAACATTTTTATTATACCACCAAAAAGACCCCGCTTTCACGAGGCCCTTTTTATCGTATATCATCATCTTAATCGAGAAGCATATTTCTTCTGAACATTCTTGTTTATAAATGCATTCAAACCTTCTCCGCGCACAGCAAGAAGCTTCATTTGTTCAATATTTGGGCTGCCTGCACTTTGATAGGTGTACAAGTAAGCCGCACCATCGCTGAACTCAACAATAATAGAACCACTAGCGATTTCATAAGCAGAGACACCAGAATCTCCACCCAAATTTTTATATTTTTCCATTTCAAAAAAATTAATCCCTTACATCATCCCCCTCATACCTCCTCCCATTCCCCCAGCCATCGCTGCTGCCGCAGCGGCCGCACCGTCATCTTTTTCTTCAGGGAGATCGGTAATGGCACCTTCCATTGTGAGGAAGATTCCAGCCAAGGATCCAGAGTTTTCTAAGGCAGATCGGGTGACCTTTTTCGGATCAACGATTCCAGACGCGATCATGTCGGCCTCTTCGCCTTTTTCAGCGTCGTAACCGATACCAGATTTAGCATTGCGAATCATGTCCACGACTACAGCACCTTCTTTGCCAGCGTTCTCTGCGATCTGGAAAACCGGAGCTTGAAGCGCCTTGAGCACGATGTGCATACCGGTCACTTCATCCGTTTCACCCTTCACATCTTCCAAAACCTTAGCCGCTTGCAAAAGGGCTGTTCCACCCCCAGCAACAATTCCTTCCTCAACAGCTGCACGAGTTGCAGAGAGAGCATCTTCGATACGGTGTTTCTTTTCTTTGAGTTCGACTTCTGTAGCAGCACCAACTTTGATCACACCAACACCACCAGAAAGCTTCGCGATGCGTTCCATCAACTTCTCCTTATCAAAGTCAGACGTTGAGTGATCCAATGCCACCTTCATTTCCGCCACACGCGAATCGATGTCGGCCTGATTTCCTCCACCTTCAACAATCGTCGTGTGATCCTTCGAAACGATCACTTTTCGTGCCTCTCCAAGATGACCCAATTCGACATTGTCCAACGTCAAACCAACCTCCTCAGAAATCACAGTTCCTCCTGTTACAGCAGCAAGATCTTTGAGCATTTCCTTGCGTCGATCACCAAATGCCGGCGCCTTAATAGCCAACATACTGAAACTTCCACGCAACTTGTTCACAACCATAGTTGCGAGCGCCTCTCCATCAACATCTTCCGCAATGATAACGAGCTCCTTCTTCCCAGCTTGCGCCAACTTCTCCAAAAGAGGCAACAACGGCTGAACCGAAGACAACTTCTTATCCGTAATGAACACTTTTGCATCCTCAAAAATCGCCTCCATACGACCTGGGTCGGTCACCATATAAGGAGAAATATACCCATTATCAAACTGCATTCCTTCAACAATTTCTTTCTCAAGACCAAAAGTCTGAGACTCTTCAACCGTAATCACTCCATCATTCCCAACATTTTCCATGATCTCGGAAATCAACTTTCCAACCTCAGGATCTTGCGCAGAAATGGTCGCCACTTGCGCCACTTCTTCAGGAGTAGAGATATCCTTTTTAACATTTTCGAGCTCATCAACAATCTTCTTCACACCTTTCTCAATCCCACGTTTGAGAGCGATAGGATTTGCTCCAGCCGCAAGATTGCGAAGACCTTCCGAAATGATCGCATAAGCGAGAACCGTTGCCGTCGTCGTTCCATCACCCGCAACATCATTGGTCTTGGTGGCCACCTCTTTAACGAGTTGCGCACCCATGTTTTCGAAGGAATCCTGAAGATCGATCTCCTTAGCGATGGTCACTCCATCGTTCGTGATCGTAGGAGCCCCGAATTTCTTATCGAGAACCACATTGCGCCCCTTGGGACCCATCGTGATGCGAACCGCATCGTAAAGTTTGCGAACGCCATCCATCATTTGTTGACGAGCGTCGTCGCTGAATTGAATTTGTTTAGCCATTTTGAGTGAGTATTAAGTATTTAGTATTTAGAAGTGAGTATTATTTAACGATCGCGAGAACGTCGCTTTCATTTAAGAAAAGGAGTTCTTTCCCATCATGTTTGATCTCAGATGGGCCATATTTTGTGAAAAGAACCACATCCCCTACTTTCACGCTCATTGCGACACGTTCTCCTTTGTCGCTGAGTTTACCAGGGCCCGCAGCCAAGATTTTCCCTTTTTGAGGTTTTTCCTTCGCTGATTCAGGAAGGACGATCCCGGATGGTGATGTCTCTTCTTCCTCGAGACGCTCTACCACCAACCCGTCATTCAATGGTTGTAAATCCATGTGATTTATTGTTAATGATTATATTATTTTAGCACTAAATCGGAAAGAGTGCTAGCACAGTATATATAAGAGTGCTAATAGGTCAAGCGGTTTTAAGAAGTCAGATATTGACTATTTTTGAAAGAATTGCGAAGATGCACCCTAAATTTAGTATTCACCATGCATCTCGAACACCACACCCAGCCGCGATTCCCAGATGCCGGAAAACGGGAACAACGTGTATCGATTTCGAATCAACGAATCGACCCACTAATCCGAAAAAACAAATTGAGACCGTTTTGGGACCGCCTCCAACGCCGTGTCCCCGAAGCCACCATCAGCCAAACCTTCGAAGATGAAGAGACTCACTTCACGGTGCACGGCTGTGCAAAAGCCATCGAAGGGATAGAGGGCCAGCTGAGAACTCTAAGAGAAGAAATTGAAATCGCAATCAATACACCCCCTTCGCATATCCTGGACTGGTGGGAAAAAGCCGGCCAAATCCATGAACTCAAGCAACAAGAGAAAAAACTGCGTCGGATTCAACAAAAAATCACTCAATGGAAAGAGATGATCGAAGCGGTCCTCGAAGGGAAACGCACCGTTCCTCAAACCAAAGTTGACCATCGACGACGCGGACGATTGGCCGCAAGACTCCCCGCAAAACTGAGAAAAGTGGTCGCAAAAGATCGGAAAAGAAAACCTTATTTCCGTGAATTCAATCCAAAAGGCACGCCGGGCAGCTTCGCTGGATTGAATCAAAAATACAGACCCACCGATGGCCATCGAAGAAAAAAACCCGAAACCCTACTCAATCGACAATTCCGCCCTGATCCACCAGCTCCACCGCTGGACTATCCTATCGAACCCAAAAAACATAAATTCGACACTTGGGGCGATGCCCTTCAAGCACGCTTTGCAGAGATTCAAGCATCGCTCTGAACACACATCT
The DNA here is from genome assembly GCA_964510905.1 of uncultured Candidatus Peribacteria bacterium. Classification (GTDB taxonomy): domain Bacteria; phylum Patescibacteriota; class Gracilibacteria; order UBA1369; family UBA12473; genus CAZEDN01. The sequence continues at coordinate 504 of CAZEDN010000116.1, read as the reverse complement.
CCGGATCCCCTCTCAAATACGCCCAATCAGTGACTTCGAACAGTTCTAAAGGAAATCGAACATTCTGGTGTTCCGGTCGACTCATATCGCTAAATCTAAACCTCAAAGGGCCAGTATCCTTTTGATAAATATGCTTTCGGTTGACCACAAAAAGTCCACCAGGTCTCACAATACGCAGCGCCTGCCTAAACATTTCAGCCTCAACCCATTGATAATACTCATCATACGATTCTTCTCCCCTGGGTAACAGCGTCGGAGAGGTGGCATTCCCATTCCCATGTCCGATGAGTTGCCCCGCATTAACAAGATCAAAGCTGTTTCCAGGGAAAAGATCAAGGGCTCCCCCTACAGATAAGTCCATTTGGTGAAACTCCCAGCCTTCGGTTTGCCCCGTACCTTCTACATCATAAGTGGGATACGCTTTATCCACCCCAACCACATAAACACCATGAGAATGAAGATAACGACAAAGTGAAGGGGCGAACGTCCTACTATCAGAAGCAC
>CAZEDN010000115.1:0-3998 GCA_964510905.1 uncultured Candidatus Peribacteria bacterium | reverse complement strand
CTACAGATGGCAATCCAATAATTCCCACATCCGCCACCATCTGCATCTCAAAGCGTACCCTCAATTCTTCGCCCGGTTCTCCTTTTTCCGCGAAATCCGGGGCTTGTCGAATGCTGCTCGTAAAGTGCGCATTCCCAAATCCTCCCTTCCCTCCATAAAGAATCGTGAAATCCTCCCCTTCCCCCACCAAATCCACGATCAAATCACCGGTTTTATCGTTGTACAGCAACGTCCCCGGCGGCACATCCAATACCAAATCGTCCGCTTGAGCCCCCGCCTTATTGAACCGATGACCCGCCGTCCCCGGACTCGCTCTATAATGCGGCTTTTTCTTGAGATGAATGAGACTATTCAAATTGGGATTCACGCGCAAAATCACATGGCCACCACGACCTCCGTCCCCACCGTCAGGTCCACCACGCGCCACAAATTTCTCTCGACGAAAACTCATGAAACCATCACCACCATCGCCGGCTTGCAACGTCACCGTAACTTGATCACAAAACATGAGACTTACATTAAGACCTCTTTATTCTTCCAAAAGTCCATCAATAATGCCACTGAAAACCGAGAATGGCTGCGCGCCCACGACACGTTTTCCATTCACGAAGAAGGTGGGAGTAGCCGAAACGCCATACTTAAGCGCATCCGCCATATCGCCCTTGATCTCGGCCTCCATGTCATCACTCGCCACACAAGATTCAAACGCACCAATCTCGAGACCAATGTCCGTCGCATACGTCGCAAACAGCTGATCCGCTTCTGGAGACCCTTCCCATTCGCTCAAATTTGTAAAGATCATATCGTGCATTTCCCAGTACATATCTTGCTCCCCCGCACACTCCGCCGCTTCGGCCGCCGGCATCGCATTCGCATGGAAGCCCAATGGGTAATCACGATACACAAAATTTACCTTTCCAGTGTCAATATACGCCTCTTTCAACTGTCCAAACGTGTTCACATGAAAACGCTGACAGAAAGAACACTGAAAGTCACTGAACTCAACAATAGTGATGGGCGCTTTAGGATCGCCCAAAACCTCATCATCATCGATCGAAACATCAAGAACCTCCGGCTCGATCACGTCACCTTGCTGCTCGTCACCTCCCACTTGGACCACGATGGGATCGTTGCCACGTTCCTGCACATCCTTTCCTGCACCAAAAAGAGACACCTCTGAGCTGACCGGCAGAACCTGCCCAAAACCGTACCCCACGATGATACCGATAAGAAGAAAGGCTGTGAGCTGCCAAGGATTTGATTTAGGACCTGATTTCGTTGCCATGATTTAAAGATTTAAAGAGTAAATGTTCGTGAAGAGTATACGGCGAGAGACGAAAAAGCACAATATACGGAATTTTATTTACAAAATGAAAAAAAGTGGATATGTTTGGGACCTTAATCAAGATCCTATGAGCAGACCAAGCCCAGAGGTTTTTCTCCCCATCCCTGTAGAGAATCTACCTGAAGTGATGGACCTCAACCCCCATAGAGACCCGCTAAATGAAGGAGAAGACGGCCAACTCGTGGTGCGGCTTGACAGGGCAGAGCGCTTAGCCGATGGGTACCCACAACGATGGTATACCGATATGAGGCGGCCGGGCAGGGACACCCAAGTCCAGGGCGGCGTCATCGTGAGCCTGCCAAGAGGCACAACCATCGGATTTCTTGAAAACGGAGACGACCTGGATGAAGGTCCAGAGGAATGGTGGGATAGTACCAATCCAATATTTTGGCAAGACGACACAGGCAGGGGGATGGCCAGCAAATACGTAAGACCATCTGTAAGTGGCCCCATCGAGGCCACCATTGAGCGAATCGTAAGACCACAAGTAAATCAGTTACTTCTAGCCAGTCGCGACGAACTTAGAGGCGTCATGCAGGGCACCCAAGAATGGCTCTTCCGCCTGGCCACCCATCAGCTCCAGGAAGAGCTGCAAGGAAGAGTGATCGGATTGATGTCTAGCAAAGATAGTAGAGTCCCCGTATTGGTCCGCGTGGAAGAGATTGCCCCCAAGCGTTACCCCCGATTAGATGGACTAGATGCTCTACATGAAATGGGTTACGAACCTCCGAAAGATCCCTCCCCTGAAGAAGCAGAAGCGATCAAAGATTTAGGCATCCAAGCCATACGCGTACGATTTATCCCTATCTTTGGAAAATTAGATCCCAAGGCCAAAAAGCTGCTCAAATTCCCTCAAGGCGATTTTGTTTTCAAGGTTCTCGAAGACCAAGAAATCGCTCGCCTGCTCGAAGACAACCCCAGTCTAGACCTCAGCGACCCTGAAACCTTCAGCGCCGATTTGAACCTCCGTGTCTATGGTGGTGAGGGAGGATGGAATCGTTCTCCCAGAGTGGCCATGGACCGATTCGGCTGGGGGAAACCCGGCAAAGTGAATCCTGGCCGTAACGTCATCGTCGCTGCACGAAAGAGCCTCCCTGTTGGCACCGTTGCTACCGATGATGAAACCAAAAGAATATATAGAAGCTCGACATTCAGAACGTTCGTGCCTCAGCACGTCGAAGCTGTGCGCCGCTACGAAGTCAGCGACAACCTCCCCGAAGGTATCCTCCCCGTCCAAATCGTGACCACAAAGTCGATTCGAGTCAGTCGTCCACTTGATGTGGATCGCGCGACGCTCCTCAATATAAACGCCGGCCACACCATCGCTAAAGTGAGACCAAAAGGCGGACGAACCGGAATGTTTCGAATGAGACTAGAAGAGGAGTCTCAACGTGGAGGGTTAGGAACTCCTGTAGAACTCGTTGAAGTGACCGATTGGGAAAAATACAGAGATCACCCTGACCTAAGTAGAAGCGACATCAAAATGCTCGAAAGAATACCCGATCAAGTCTCCCTCTATCTCCTCCGAAAAGTCCCCCGACGCCGTGGCGAAACCGAAGAATAGTTGGTGCCCAGGAGAGGATTTGAACCTCCACGAGATTGCTCTCACTGCGCCCTGAACGCAGCGCGTCTACCGTTCCGCCACCTGGGCTAATTTTTCAAAACGCTTAAAACCACATCTTTCACCACCGTTCCATCGGCTTGGCCTTGGACTTTGCCCATGACCGCACCCATCACTTTCCCCATATCACCTGGACCGCTCGCGCCGGTTTCCGCCACCACCGCTTCAACGATTTCACGAACCTGGTCCTCCCCCATCTCCTCAGGTAAATATTCCTCTAAAATCGCCAACTCCGCCTTCTCCGGATCCGCCAAATCCTGACGTCCACCTTCTTCAAACTGTTGAATCGAATCTTTACGCTGCTTCGCCTCCTTTTTCAAAATCTTTAAAACATCCTCCTCACTCGCCTCCACTTTTTCTTTCCCGGACACTTCAAACTTCATGACCGCCGCCTTCAGCATACGTAAAGTGGACGTTTTGACCTCATTTTTGGCCTTCATGGCCTCGTTTAAATCGTTTTGAATTTTATTTTTGAGAGACATGAGAGAAGGTTAAATCTAGGAACTAAAAAGCGAGCCCCATACTACGAGGCTCGCTCCAAGAAGTCAATCAATGACTAGTACACGAAAAATCCAAAATACCCGAGATAAACACCCAAAATCAGTGCAAAAACACCGCCCAACAAAAGGAAGTCCTTTTTCTTCATAAGGTGCTTGGTTTCTTTAACCATGCGCTCCGGCAAAAACAGAAAATAAAGCCCTTTCAACAGGGTCATCCAACTAAAAATCGTGATGATTAAAGTCCAATCACGACCCCATATATTGTGATTCATCACTAGAATTAGACCAAGAACAGTCAGCATCACACCAGTAAAATAGATAAGCGCTGGACTCTTTAAAAAATCAACAAGCATCTTTTTGTAATGCTTGCGATCAGATAAAATCGCCAGACCAACGAGCAACATGCTAAGTCCGAAGACTTGAGCCAAAAATATGGACGTCGCCATAATGGAAGGGGGTAAAGAATAGGTTAACCTGATTTTAATCCAGCGGGAACTCCCCGCCCGTGAGGGTGGGGATGAGAGCCTGTCCG
>CAZEDN010000114.1:0-4025 GCA_964510905.1 uncultured Candidatus Peribacteria bacterium | reverse complement strand
TACAGATTCCTTTTGACTTTCGGGGTATAATTGAGGTAGGTTCGATTCTTATGATTTAAATCTGCCGCTTTTGGTCGCTTCTGCACTCGCACTCCCGGAACCCGATTTTCAGTCAGACACTCCTGTGCACACTCCTGACTGGAGTGATATTGTAAACGGTTTCCATATGGGAGACGAACCCTCTCGATCGATTGATGCACTTAGATCGGCGTATTGTGCGCTACAAGATGAGCTCAATGTCGCTCGTGTACGCGTGGTAGACCTTGGCTGTTTGGATGGACGGAACACCGATCCTTTGATTCATTCGCTTGCACTCGACGTTCACGGCGTGGATATCCCAAGCCCTCAATTTGAGGCCTTCCAATGTGTAACGGATGACATGAATTTACCTTTAACTCTTCATGAAATTCAGAAAGGGGGCCCTCTCCCTTTTGAAGACAATAGCGTTCACGCCATTCAAATCCTTCGTGTTTTGCACATTCTCACCGATCCAGTGGAGCGGATGGAGTTCTTGAGTGAATGTTGGCGTAAGTTAGTCCCCGGGGGCATTTTGGCTATTGCGGTGCGCTCACGGGCAGCGATTGATGATATTGATGAAGGAGGATTTTTGCGTACCGAAATCTATAGGTCATCCGGTAATGTACTGGCACAGCGCGATTCTGGAGACATTGAGCGGGTTTATTATGATGGGCTTGATGGATTGATGCATGATTTCGGTTGTTTTCAAATGCATGAGGCGGCCCAGCACGGACAGTTGGTCAATGGGTCATTGATGCCTGGCCTCTGCATGACTTTGGATGATGAGCTGGAAATTCGACATCTCGATGATAGTAGCGGCCCTAGAACCTATTGGGCGCCCTGCCTGCAAATCGCTCTCCGCAGACATCCAGACAGGGATCTTTTGCGTCGTTCATCCCCGGTGCTTTTGCCTACTGGTGCGGCATTGGGGCATCGTCCCTTCCTGCAGCGACGATTGCCAGATTGGGGACCTGGAATTTCTCCTCCTGCTATTATAGGAGAATTTCCACATCCCCCGGGCGTTGGAGCTTCTTTGTCGGCCCAGATCTAAAGAAATGTGACTTGAGATGGCTCCGTTTTCGCTCTATCATGCGGACGTCTTTGTAAGGACGTCTTTTGGCATTAACTTCACATAAAATGGTTAAAAAGATCATGCTTTTGGGTTCGGGAGAGCTTGGGAAGGAATTTGTAATTTCGGCACAACGATTGGGGCAGGTGGTGATTGCGGTGGATTCGTACGATGATGCGCCTGCGATGCAAGTTGCGGACGATCGAGAGGTCATCAATATGTTGGATGGAGAAGAGTTGGATCGAATTGTTGCGAAACATTCTCCGGACATCATCGTGCCGGAAATTGAGGCGATTCGTACGGAGCGTTTTTACGATTATGAAAAACAAGGAATCCAAGTGGTCCCGAGTGCAAAAGCGGCCAATTTCACGATGAATCGAAAGGCGATTCGCGATTTGGCGGCAAAAGATCTGGGTGTGAAGACCGCAAAGTATCGCTACGCATCCACCCTTGAGGAAATGAAAGCGGCTGTAGCGGAGATTGGCATTCCGTGTGTGGTGAAGCCGTTGATGTCATCTTCCGGGAAAGGCCAATCCACGGTAAAAAGTGAGGAAGATATTGAGAAATCATGGGACGCGGCAGCGTCTAAGGGACGTGGCGATACCGGCGAGGTAATCATCGAGGAGTTCATCAAATTTGATCTTGAAATCACGTTGCTGACTGTGACACAGAAGAATGGGAAGACGTTGTACTGTTCTCCCATCGGGCACCGGCAAGAACGTGGTGACTATCAGGAAAGCTGGCAACCGGCAGACATGCGCGAGGAGGATTTGCGGGAGGCTGAGCATATTGCCGATTTAGTCACGCGTGATCTTACTGGATTTGGGATTTGGGGCGTTGAGTTTTTCATTGGTGAGGATGGGGTGTACTTTTCTGAGCTCTCCCCTCGCCCACACGACACCGGCATGGTGACACTTGCGAACACTCAGAATTTTAACGAGTTTGAGCTTCATTTGCGCGCGGTTTTGGGTCTTCCTATCGAGGAAATCATATTGAAACGAGCCGGAGCCAGTGCTGTGATTTTGGCGCCTTCCGATAGTGATAAGGAAGGGCCGGAATATGACGGACTGGAGGAAGCGGCCACCGTTCCGCAGTCGGATGTTCGGATTTTTGGGAAACCTAAAACTCGTCCTTATCGACGTATGGGCGTGGCAGTTTCTTACGATCGCATGGGTTCGGACGTGACAGGATTGCGAGATCGTGCTAAAACAGTAGCCTCCAAGGTTCACGTTACTTAAATTACAATGAATTCGTTTCCCTTCACAAAAGCCCTCCCGCTCGGGTTGATTTCAGCATTGCTACTGGTTGGTTGTACTGCGGTACAGGCGGATGTGGTGGTGGAGCAGTTGGAAGATTCGGTGGGTGTGGAATCGCTTTCTGAGTTGGATCTTCCGGATGTTGAGGCGGATGCGGATTCATCGGACGAATCGATCGAGCCGGTTGATGAGATTGAAGGTCTTGAGTGTCACTTGGGATTGAATTGGGGCTCGGCCATGGAAACGGTCACCTATTCGGATCCTGCACGTGGTATCCAGTTCGAATTTCCGTACAGTCCCACTTGGGTGCGAGGAGCGCCGGATGTGCCGTTCAACGAGACACGTTATGCGTTTTTGACGGGTGGAGGCTATGAAACACTTCGCTTTGGGCCAATCGCGACAGTGGAAGGGTGTTCGATTCCACAATATTACACCTTAAAATTCTATCCTGCCGGATACGACAAAACACCTGGCGAGCCGACTATGAAGAGTTTTGGTGGAGTGGATGTATTCGAATATGACTCCTGGGGAATGGCTCATTCTAAGTCGGCTCTGCAGATTCGTGGATCTCAGTACACCTATGAGTTTTCGGCGTTTTCCGGCGATGAAGATGAGATGGAGGTCCTAGAGTGGATCGCGGAGACGGTGCAGTTTCTTTAGCGATTTGATGAGACGACCATTTGCGGCAGGGAAGGCGAATTTTTCGAGCTCGTCAAGCGGGATCCATTGGTGATCGATGGCCGATTTACATTGGAGTCGTCCGCGGTCGTAATCGGCGAGAAAGCAGTGAAGGTCGACACGGTGGTTGGTGTATGCGTGCTTGATATTTTGGAAGGGTTGAACGTTTTTGAGGGTGATGCCAAGCTCTTCTTCGATTTCACGGTGAAGCGCTTTTGCAGGGGTTTCTTTGGGTTTGAGCTTGCCGCCTGGAAATTCCCATAAACCGCCCATTAATCCCGTTTTTTCGCGTTTCTGTATAAATATTTTATTCGACTTTTGGATGATGGCAATGGCCACTTGGATGTCCACCTTTTCCTGAGCAGGGCCGCGGTTGGGCAATCGATCGACGGTGCCTCTTTTGAGTGCTTTACAGTGTGATTTGAGCGGGCAGTCGCTGCACTCCGGATTTTTGGGCGTGCAGATGAGCGCGCCGAATTCCATCATGGCTTGATTGAAGTTCCTGGCCTCCTTTTTCGGGATCCATTCTTGTGCGATTTGCCAATATTCCTTGAGAACTTTTGGATCACGCGTGTTTCGTGCGTCGTTTTTTAGTCGAGCGATGAGGCGAATGATGTTGCCGTCCACGATCGGTTTTTCTTGATTGAATGCGATGCTAGCAATCGCGCCGGCAGTGTAGGGGCCAATCCCCGGGAGTTTGAGGATGTCGTTGTGGCTTTCGGGAAACTTTCCCCCATGCTCCTCAACGATGATTTGGGCCGCTTTTTGAAGATTGCGCGCACGGGAATAATAGCCGAGCCCTTCCCATAATTTGAGGATTTTTCCTTCATCGGCCTGAGCGACCGATTCGATCGTGGGCAGTGACTTCATCCACCTTTCAAAGTACGGCAAAACGGTCTTCACCTGCGTCTGTTGCAACATGATTTCCGAAACCCACACTTGATATGGATCGTACGTGCGGCGCCAGGGAAGATCTCGTTGATTTTTCTTAAACCATTTGAGGA
>CAZEDN010000113.1:0-4036 GCA_964510905.1 uncultured Candidatus Peribacteria bacterium | reverse complement strand
AAATCCCCTTTACGATCCGGCCACCGACGATGCTCCCATCGCGGATGATGTCCAAAAGGAGCTCAATGAACCGTTGGCCGACCCAACCGGCTTGGACCCTGCCGATGAGGCATTCCTCAACGATGTGGTTGCTAAATTTGATGATGGCACGATCAAGCCCTTGGAACCAAGCTCTCTATTGAATGCCAAAGTCTATGAAAATCTTGAATCTGAAAAACAAGGGAAAGCGGATCAAAACGCACTCAACATGCTGACCACGCTTCGTAATATTTATGACCTGTGGAAGGCCAATCCGACTCCCACTTTCCAGATTCAAAACCGGATCCATCAAATACGACTCACCAAAGAACGCCTCGAAGGCGAGCTGGGTGATGTATTCATTATCTAAACACTCATGACCGACCCCTCCCCCGAAACCCAAGAAACGCTTTTCCTCGCTGAGGGAAATGAGACGATCGATGCCAATAGCACCGCATTCGATGAATTGCTCGGTTCTGTAACGGGCATGTCAGAGACGGTTCGTGGGATGTTCAAGGATGCCGAGCATGAGGGGACGCGCAACGCCATTGTGCGCTTAGTGCCTGAGGCGTTTGCGGCGTTCAAAACAAAGGCTGCGGCCAAAATTGAGGCCTTGAATGCTGAAGAGAATACCCCCGCAGAGTCTTATGTGTCAGCGGTGGTCGATGCGCACATGGAAACGCTTCGTGAAATGGTGCATTCGAGCAGTGCGGAAGAGTTGGCGGAAGTGACCAGCACCATGGCCTTTAAACGGTTTGATGTATTGCGGCAAGCTCCCTTAAAGCACGAGGATCGTATTGCGGATCCGGAGACCTACATCGATTACCATCGTCATCTTTGGGATCAATTGATCACCAATGAATCGGGCCACCGTGAATGGATGAATTATGACGGTTACTGTGATTATGTGGGGATTGAAGAAGATCGGCGCTACACAGCGACCCCGGCAGCGCCAGAGGTGGCCGATGAAGGCGACGACAAGGACGCCGATGGTGCCGAGGAAATCGCCGATGAGACGGTTACGGATGATCCAGCTGAGTCCGCAGACGAGTCTGCGAAAGATGAAGGAGATACTCCTGACGAAGAAGCGGGAACCGATGAACCACCCTCTGTGGAGACCGCTGGAGCCACGGCCGCAACGTCCCCCTCGGGTCTCCCACAAGAGGCCCTGGCCGCTTTTGGCAAACATCTCGCCGAAAACCATAAGGGCATTCTTTTCTTGGATCAGGCCACCGGTATTGTGAGCTATCCTCATCGCGGGAAGGATGTTGCTGTCCCTCTCACCGAATTGCCTGACCTGAGCACAGCGGCGTTGGACCAGTGGAAAGCCACCATCGATCAAAACGCTCGCAAGGCCATCATTGAGAGTGGCGATTTCATGGCAGCGATTCGTGAAATGGGACACTTCATGCAGTCCGGAGGCGGCGCTTTTGATGGTCTCATCTTTTTGGTCAGCTTCATTTCGACCAACTATTTGGGCGGTGCGCTCGATGGACTTTTAGGAGGCGGAACCAGTGAAGCGGCGGAAATTGCGGAATTCAATTCGGTCAACGCTCTGTTCAGTGAACGGTTTGAGTTTGCTGGCTCGGATGTTCAGTTGCTCACGAATAATGTTCACATGGTGCATTTGGCTCGTTTTGTTCAGGAGTTCCAAAAGGGCGATTCGGCCGATTTTTCTTCTTTGGACATCCCCGAAGATGAGCTTCGAGTCCTTCAAAATATTCGTGGCAAAAAGCCCAATGAGTTCGCTCAATTCATGAGTGAATTGTGGGCCGCTTATGAAGGCGACCTCACCGAGTACACTGATGATCCTGAGACCTATCTCTCAAACGCAACATTGTCCCTCAATAAATTTCTCACAGGAAAAATGAGTGACGGAAAGCTCAATTGGACGACCGCGTAAGGCTTCGTTATAATTCCAACGTTTAATCCTCTCAACATGACAGACAATCCCATCCCTACTGGGCAAGACCCTACCGGCCAAGATCCTACTGCTGGAGCGCAAACCGGTGCTCAGGGTGACGCCAAAAAAGGTCGCCTTTCCGACGCCATTCGACAAAAGTATCCTGACCTCGAACAACTCATCAATGAGACGGAATCGATGACGGTTGAAGAACGTGAGTACTGGTTCCAAATTTTACCCATCATGACGGATGAGCAGATTCAAAAATTGCGTGGCATTTTGGTTCACGAAAAAGAGCAACTCGCAAAACTGGATAAAGAGTATGAAACCGAAATCTCAAAACTGAACGACAAACACGTTTTGGAACAAAAAGAACAAGAGCGCCAAGAGGAACGTGAAGAACTGGTCCAAAAGGAAGCTGCTCACGAAGAAGAAGAGCAAGCTGCAGAGGAAGAACTCCTCAAACAGCTTGAAGATGTGGATGAGACCGGAGCGGTTGGTTAGACCTCTTCAGCGGTGACCACGAGGCGTCGAAAGTTGGTTCCTACAGGGGAACAGGTCATTAACGTGAGGAGATGTTCATCGCCTTCTTGTTGCAGTACGCTCACGTCATCGTTTTTGACCTCCTTTTTGTCGCGGACCACGTAATGGTACTTCTCTTGTTCGTAATAGACGATGATGTCGTCGCCCACTTCCAGCTTGTTGAGTCGTGCGAAAACGTCTTTGTAGCGACCGGGATCCCAAATGTAGTACGAGCTGTGTCCGGTGATGAAGACGTTTCCGGATTCGCCGGGATTGGCGGTTCCTGGGTAGTGAACCACGCCTTCTCTGAGATCTTCTTGAAAGGTTTGCTCTAAAGTTTGCCAATCGGCATCGATCAGTTTTTGAGGGTCGGTGTCGATGATGGGGATATCTTTATCGATTTTGGGGATGAGGAGCCGATTGTCGGGAGGCATGACTTCGAGGCCCAATTCGGGCATTTGCTCCTTTTGGGCTTCTGCATTTCGTTCTACAACGAGAAGTTCTTGCTCACGAGGGATGCGCTCCTCCACCACTTCTTGGAGTTGAGTTTTGGCCAAATCCTGTGTGAGCCAGTCCATCATGATGTCGGTATAGGCCTGTCCGTTGATCGTAAGAAAACCTGCGGCAAAGATCACGAGTGAAAACAAGGCCACTCGAGTCGTATTGAGGCTCAGTGCGCGTACCGTGGCCCACTGTGGCATGGTTATGCGATGGAAAATGTTCTCGGCCATTTGCTCGACGCGCTGCTCCTCAACTCGGAATTCCTCAAGAGCCGGAATGACATAGTAATCCCACGTCTGTTTTTTTAACTTTTCGATAAAAGCGTGCACTTTTGTTTTCATCTCATAATTATACCTGATTTTCCCCTGTTTTTCAACCGATCGTCCCTCCCCCTAAGCAAATGTCCCCTTCGTAAAATACGGCGAACTGACCCGCTGCGATGCCCTGGTCGGATTCGCTGAGTTGGACCCTGGCGGTATGTGGGGTCTGGAATTGGACGTTGGCTTTATAAAATTCCTCCCCGTGGCGCACCTTTACTTCGAGTGAAGTGGGGGTTTTTAGGGTGGGTTTATGCCCGGAAATCCAGTTGATCCCACTCACGTCGAACGTGTCGCGCACTTTATCGTTTGTGTGGTAGTCACGTGAAATGCTGACTTGGTTTTTTTGAGGGTCCTTTTCCACGACGTACCAGGGGCCGCCGCTCAATCCAATTCCTTGTCGCTGGCCAATCGTGAAGTACCAGAATCCGGGATGTTCTCCCACCTTTTCTCCGGTTTCGAAATCGATCAAATCACCCGGCTTTTCGCCCAAATGGTGCTTGAGAAACTCATTGAACTTAACTTTTCCTAAAAAACATATTCCCTGGCTGTCTTTACGATCTTTATTGGGGAGATTGAACTTTTTGGCGAGCGCGCGCACCTCTTTTTTGGGGAAATCTCCGATGGGAAATAGCGCGCGCTTGAGCTGATCTTGGCTCAAGTGGGAAAGGAAATAGGTTTGATCTTTGAAAGCATCGGCCGCTTTTTTTAGGTAAAAAACACCATTTTTTCCTTCGACGCGGGCGTAGTGGCCGGTGGCCACTTTCTCAAAGCT
>CAZEDN010000112.1:0-4173 GCA_964510905.1 uncultured Candidatus Peribacteria bacterium | reverse complement strand
GTTCCTGCCCCTCGCAAGGGGAGTAGTAGGCGGAAATCGTAAATGTCTTCACATAAGGGAAAAGTTCCTCGGCATCCGCCACAGGAGTCACTTGGCCTGGCGTCAAACTCAAGACCGAAGCGAGGAGCACAAACGTTGTGAAACGAAAGAGGGCCTTAATCATTGGTTTTTGTTTTGGCTTTTAAATCAATAAATTATAGCAAAAAAGGCCTCGAAAAGCCACCCTACAGCAGGAATGTGTCAAGAGGGATATCCCTGGGAAATTTCTCAACAAGAAGGAATAATTTTTGAGAAAAGTTGCCGAATAAATCGTTCGGGATCATGCATCACGGGCGATTTATATCGTTTGATCAAAAATTTGTTCCTTCTTGTGTCAAATCGCGCCCAATCTTCGGAAAATCTCTCGCTCCACAAATTCCTTGTCGCGGCCATATTTAAGGCGCGACAATTGCTTGTACGCCTCAGAGGCCTCAAGATCACCCTCCACTAGATACGGATTGATCGGAATCAAACTAAACGGACGACTCGGTTGTGTATCGATCGACAGCTTAATCACGCCCTTATATTTATCCATGTGAATGAGGTCTTGTTCAGAGAAAACAGGAGACATTTCTTTTGCCATAAACTCTGCATCTTGCGCACCAATTTTGTAAGCCATGATCGTTCCCACATTACCAAAGATCGCATCCTTTAAGCTCACTTGCTTTGACCCTTTCTTAGCCTGGGATCCCTCGAGTTGAGCCAAGTACTGATGGGCAATAATTAATCCCAAACGATACTTTCGAGCCTCCGAAAGAATCGATTCAATACTCTCCGTGACATAGTTCTGGAACTCATCGATATAGAGGAAGAAGTCCTCACGCTTTTCCTTGCTCTCCTTTTGCCGACGCATAGCCGCCATCTGTATCTTGGCTACCGTAATGAGACCAAGTAGCTTCGAATTAACTTCACCAGTTTCTCCCTTTGAAAGGTTCATGAGGAGAATTTTTTTATTGTTCATCACATCAGAAAAGCTGAAAGCCGACTTGGTTTGACCAATAATATTACGCATCATTCCATTCGTCGTAAACTGACCAAACTTAGCTGCAAAGTAGGGGATCATCTCCTGTTTTTCACGTGCACCGGTCTTGGCCATTTGGTGATCCCAAAATGATTTCACAATAGGGTTCTTTACATGAACCACCTTTTGTTTTTGATACTCATCGTCCGTAAATAAACGAACGACATCGGTCAATGCACCACCTTCTGGATCCTCCATCAATGTCAAACATCCATTTCGGAAATAGTCCTGAATACGTGGGCCAAAGATCTCTTCATCAAACAACTTGATCATAATATTCATAGCTTCCAATGCTACCCAGTCACGCTCCTCCTCTGTTTCAGCCTCGAGAAGATTCAATCCCAATGGACGCTCCAAATCGCCAGGATTAAAGTAAATGACATCATCCGCCCGCTCACGAGGAATAAATGGCATGATGTCTTCGATCAACGAGCCGTGCGGATCAATAACACAAAGCCCACGCCCCTCCTCAAGATCCTGTCGAATCATGACCTGCAAGGTAGAAGATTTACCCGTACCGGTTTGCCCAATCACATAGAAGTGACGGAAGCGATCATCATTCTTGAGGCGAATCTCTGTTTTCTCACCACGGTAAAAGTTATGACCGAGAAGAAGGCCTTCTTTGGGAACATCCTCTGGCGCCTTAGTAACCTTAAAGTTTTGCCATTTAATATGAGGGGCCAGGTTATAACGAACATCCGGAACATGAAAAAGTGAAGCCAGCTCCTCGGGTGAGAGGATCAAGGGTCCATTGAATAAATGGAAAAATCGCTGGGTCCAGTTTCTCTTCAATGAGCGATAAATGTAGTTCACACCCAACCATTTATTCGTATGGTAACGGGTATACATGAGGACATTTCGATCCGTGGAAGCGTACTGCGCAAAAGCACTACGAATGCTCAGGAATTGCTGACGCAACAGACGCTGATTGGGAGAAGCCACTAACAAGCGAATCACTGCCTCATATCCCACCTGAGTGTTTTTTTCCTCAATTGCCTTAATCTGCTCATCGGTAAGGGGGGTAGTACGCTCAGTGTGTCGTTGGGATTCCGCATCAAACCCGATGTATTCCTGGGTTGGACCACGGAATAAAAGATTAAGAAGCGCACCAATCCAAGAAATCGGATTAATCGTATTGAGGAGGGTCTTTTCTTTGTCCCTCATTATGTTCTTCGCCAAACTGCGACCCCTCTTTTGCCATCCATCACGCTTTGGACGAATCATAACTTGTAACGTCGCCGCCTCCTCTTGGTCAAGCTTAGAAAAGACATTTGTAATCGCATTCAGCGGATCAGTGTTGAGCTGTTGAAATGTCTTAAATGGATATTCGTAATGTTTGTAATGGCGGAAATAACAACCCTTTACATGGGCACCTTCCGTAAAAATATTAGGCTCATCCACATACTCCACATAAACATCCGGATAGTACGTTGTGAGCTGTTTTTCGACGATCTTCACATCCACCTTCGGAACACCGATATAGAAATTTATGAGATTATTTTGAGCAACAATCTCCAAGCTGATGAACGATTGACCCTTGAAAAAGGGAATCACCCCAACTTCATAAATACTGTGAAGAGATTCATAAAAATGCCTCATAACATTGACAACCTCCTTAAAATCCTTGGTCGAGGAGTACTTCTCAGCCTCTTTCTCCTTTTCCTCTTTAGATTCCTTGCGAGGGATCTGAAGCTTCATGAAAACCATAGTCATCGACTTCTCATAATTCAGGCGACAGCGGAGCCACCACCATACAAGCAGGACAATTAGGGCCGCGCCAACAACGATTTCAAGAATAAACAGTAATACACTCATACAGTGATTTTAGCCAAGAATGGAAATAAAATGAACCATTTAATTATACCACAAAATCAGATTACAAACAACGACTTTACAGGGAAACGCTTAAACAAGCCAAAAATCAATCCTCATCCACGACCGAAATGTGCATTTCAGCGACCTGCTTTTCCGGCAATTCGCTGGGGGAGCCCACCATTAAATCCTTGGCTTTTTGGTCCTTTGGAAAGGCGATCACCTCACGAATGTTGGGCTCATCGAGCAGAATCATCAGCATGCGGTCCAAGCCCCAGGCAATCCCACCATGCGGGGGAGCACCGTAATCAAAGGCCTTCAAAAAGTGTCCGAAGCGCTTTTCAACTTCCTTGTCGTCCAGTCCGAGGGCCTGAAAAACGCGCCATTGCAAAGCTGGATCATGAATACGAATACTTCCGCCGGCCACTTCATAACCATTCAAAGATAGATCATAGGACTTAGTTTTAACCTTTTCAGGAGCATCCTCCAAGGAGTCCGCGGTGTCATTTGGACTGGTGAAAGGGTGGTGAGCTGCAACATAACGGTCCTCTTCCTCACTATATTCTAGGAGTGGGAAGTCGGTAACCCAACAAAAGGCCAACTTCTTAGGATCACGAAGGTTGAATCGATCGGCGCAAGCCAAACGCACGTGGCCTAGGGCTGTACACGCCACCTCAAAACGGTCCGCTCCAAAGAACACGATATCTCCCGGCTCAGCCTCAACAGCATCAACAAAAGACTTACCCTCATCCTTAAAGAACTTGCAAATAGGAGACTTGAGCTTATCCCTTTCAACCGTGATGTAAGCGAGACCCTTGGCGCCATGCACCTGAGCCAACTCTGTCAGATCATCGATATCCTTTCGACTCATTTCTGCCCCACCTGGAACGCGCAAAGCCTTCACAACACCTTTCTCTGCCGCCTTTTCGAACACTTGAAAGCCGGAACCCTTGGCGAGGTCAGTGACATCCACCAACTCCATTTCAAACCGAATATCAGGTTTATCCGATCCATATTTATTTATGGCTTCCTCCCAGGTCATCCGCACGAAAGGCTTAGTGACAAGGTCCTTTTCGGTGGCCAATTTTTCAAAAATTTCGAGTAAAACCTTCTCATTAATCTCCATTACATCCGCCGGCTCAGCAAAAGCCATCTCCATGTCCAACTGCGTGAACTCCGGCTGGCGATCGCCACGTTGATCCTCATCACGGAAGCAGCGCGCAATCTGGAAATATTTATCAATCCCACCCACCATCAATAACTGCTTGAGCTGTTGAGGGGATTGCGGCAATACAAAGAAT
>CAZEDN010000111.1:0-4181 GCA_964510905.1 uncultured Candidatus Peribacteria bacterium | reverse complement strand
CAAAACTTTTTTCCAGCGATTATTGACCACAATAGACCCAGAAAAACCAATCGCTTGGTATCACTTGGCCCATGCTCTACTAAATGATGGGGAGGCCGAAGAAGCACTGAGCGCCATAAAGCTGGCTTTGCAATTTCAACTTGAACACTCTAGGAAAAACACAAAACATTTCATTAGATTAGAAATAGAGATAGAAGTGGCATTGGGAATTAGGGAACCGGAGCCACAAGCTGAAGAGGCGGCCGAAGAGGTTCCTGCAAGAAAATGGCCTCCTCGATATACGGGCTTGCTCGAACAAAAAATCCCTCTTGCCGAAGTGGACGCGCACTGTCAGCACGGGCATTTGAGCAGATATGTGACTCAGGCAAGCAAACCCCAAGACCAGGGAGGCAATGCAGCAGCAGCAGCCATACTGTGTCGAATGTTGATCGCTAGGGATGAGGACAATTATCACAACTGGATTCGTTTCGCAAGGATTGTGGACGAATTAGGAGGGGCGGATAATATCACAGAAGCAATGGATGGTCTGGAGGCACATGTTTTGGGGCGACTCGATGAAATGCCTCCACATGAGGCACAGAAAATCCGAGAATTAGCAGAAAGCCTCGGCGGGCGAATCGGACGAAGACCTCAATATCCCGAGGTATCTTTTGACGGCCATAGGGGAGCGAGGGGCGACCAACGTCGTGATTATAATCGTCGCAAGGGTAGACGCCCCAGGGCTGGTGAGCCCTCTGGTGGGAGATCTCAAGATTCTGGCATCAGCACTAAAAATTGGCCTAACTTTCTAACCACCCTTCATCACAGATCGGCAACATGGAATGTCGATCGCCGCGGAGCTGCCGATGAGCGAGGACGACTTCATAGGGCTCCCAGAGTATTACGCGACGAACTCGCCGATGCTTTGCGATCACTCAGATCCGAATTCGAACCCCACATCGGTTTGCTCAAACGCGCAAAAGACCAAGGCCAAGCTCGCAGTGCACTCCGTGGACTCGAAAGAGATCTAGGCAGAGGTGTGGTCAACCGAAACACTCTCGAGAGACTCCGGTTATTCACCACCGAAGTTGCTCGCGCCCAACGCGATCGCTAGCACAAGCCCCTAAAGCGTACGCTTTTTCTCCTCTTTCCCATTGAGGTACACCCGCATTTCGGGCTGCACTTGAACGCGCACCGGCCCATCTTCCGTATCCATATTGGTCTCCCACGCCTTGGCCGGCAACTGCCCCACGAGGTGATACAGCTCCGCCACACGATTCGCGATCTCCTCCTCTTTTTCAATCTTCAATTCAATCAATTTTTTATAATCCTCATCTTCGTGAAGCTCCGCCTTCCAATTGTCCTCAAATTCCCGCACCTGCGCCCGCATTTCTTTTGCACTTTTTTTCAACGTTTCATACTGCTCATCATCAATTTTTTCTTCGCGTTTGAGGTCTTTTTTGACCGCCTTAAGTTCTTCACGAAATTTGCGCAGTTCTTGAAGAACGAGGAGAACTTTGTCTTCGATCATGGTGGGGGAGAGGTTAGTTGGCTAAAAAGTGTCCGCCTGATCGTATCTCAGCCCATTCAAGACGGCAAGAGCATTTAGAGAACTTCCGCGCTCACTGTTCGGGGGTCATATTGTCCATAGATCACATGCTCCCCCGGAGAGAATGAGAGGACCACCTTTCCTTGCGGCACTCCCACAAAATGGCCACCTCTCTGATGATCGCTCGAGAGTACATGGATGTGCCCATCTTGCGTATAAGGGGTGTCGGTCGCGACGCCAACCCCGGTCGTGGGGGCCGATAATGTAGGAGAAGCCATGTGTTCATCAACAAAACCACTGATATCGGTATCTTCCGGTGGGAGATCTCGAACCGCACGTGCCTGTGTTGTGCCTTCTCGAACATAAACTTGAACCGCAAAAGGACCTATGATCCCCAAATAGTGTGCAATTTCAGTAATCTTAGCCGGGGTCAAATCGGTGCCTTCCACTTCCACGATCAACGGTGACGGACGATTTTCATAAACCGCCCATTGCGCGATCGCATAAAAAGCTCCATCCGCTTCCGGCTTTTCAAAAACGGTCACTTCATCAGAGCCAGGAGTTCCACCTTGCGCAAAACGAGTCAAATCGAACCCACGATCACCATGGACCAAAATATTCACCACTCCTTCTGCCGTTTCACGCGAAGTATCATCCGGAGGCATCATGGCCGAACACCCCGAAAGAATAAAAGGACCTTCATGTTCCAATTCACGTCGAACGGCCTTCACCAACTGGGCCATGGTAACCGGAGAAATGGCCGGCCTCTCTGTTTGCTGAGACGGTTGAAGGAAAGGGGCAAGCTCAAGGCTGCCCTCCAAATTGGAATGAACATTGAGAATGAGTCGTGAAGAGCGCGTCCACAAGCGGCGTGGCAAGCCCGGTACAAACTTCGGAAGACGAGTAATCGAGGTTACCCCTTCAATGCCGTCAGGCTGAACGGTATCTTCATCCTGAAAACGGGCCATCAAATCAGTGGGATAGGAATCGTTCATGACATGGATAGTATCCAACCCAAAACAAGCGGGAGAATTATCAAGCGTCAATTCATCGCCGTCAGGAATATCTTCCCATTCATCGTGCACCACATCACTGTCCGGATCCGGAATGGGGAATGGACGAAAGGGAATATCATCAAGAGCCATCAGTATTTGCTAAGATTATTCAAGGTGCAAAAATTACCACTTTATCCTAAATCTGTCAATGTCTGATGGGTTCAAATAGAATCAAACTTCATTATCGGATACCCTCCTGCATCATCCCCACCAAACCAAAGGTAGCCCCCGTGGGTTTTGGTGAGCCTCTCCTCCTGTGTAATGAACTCATTTTTTAGCACAACACGATAGAGTTGATCGCCCACTTCAATCGAAGGAAAATCAGGGGAATAGCGATCCTCGCCCGTAAGTTCCTCCTGAATAAACAGCTTCGCCCCCTCAAATAATGACTCCGAAACATCTCCCTCCACGATTTGCAACTGACCGATGCTATAGAGTTCATTGATCAATGGGGAATCGTCCGAGCTCAAAGTGATTTCCGCAACGATTCGATTTTGATTGAAGAAAAAGAAAAGGAAAGTCGCGGCCGCAAGAGCCAAAACCACAAGAATGGGAAGGATTTTTTTCATACGACCACTATAAAGGATCTCTATAGCAGAGCCAAGTGGATGGTTTTGGAACTTTTGGTTATGAACCCAACACTGAGGCCAAATTAAATTCCCAATTATCAAATTCAACCCGATCCGCCATTTCAGCAACACCAGCCAAAGGAATAGTTCTGGCGGTTGCTTCTCCAGCTAGGCGATCCGCAAAACCCCAGGATTGCGCTTCAGTATGCCAATCTTCAGGCTCGGTGTTGGCCTCATTATCAGGAAAACCACTCGCCAAATCAGCACTCCCATCAATTTCAGACTGAATATAAGATAAATCCATATTTAGCCTCACCCAGGGAAGTCCTGCCCTTTTCCTAAACCCATCATACGCCTGCCGCATATGAGGCTTGTCCGGAGCAGTCTGCACATGGTCCTTGGAAGCAAAAGGCAGCAAAACCTTCAAATCAGGCAGTTTTTCTCCAATCATTTCAAAATTCATAATGGGCGTTCGATATTCCCAAAATTCCTGAACTTCCTCAGGCGTACCAAGGTCGTCCGGCCAACTTTCTAAAGTAAAAGCCTCATTATCAAGCAAGGCCTGAGTTAGGGCATACGAAAAATAACGTTTCCCTTGGATTTGTGGTCCCTTGTAATCCAAAACATAATCTTCCCCATTTGTTACCTCAAAATACGGCCTTCCATCTGGATAGTCATCATTCTCAATCCAGCCAACAGTAGAATAATCCACCTCAATACTTGTTGGTGTATAACCTTCATGATCATAAAAAGGATTAAAAATCGGGTTAGCCCGTTCATCAAAGTGCCCAATTTCCAGAGGATACATTTCCGCCATGGTCGGATTCTCTCGCCCCACAAAATACTTCAAAGACCCCAAAGAATCTCCATAGTAAGCCATCACATTAGTCGCGACCACACCGGCATGCGAAGAAGCAAACATTCCCACATTTTCATAAGGCGCTTTAATCGAAATCAATTCATCCAAATAATTTCCATCAATATTTGGAATTTCTCCGGCCGCAAACCGAATAGTGTCTCGCAAAGCAG
>CAZEDN010000110.1:945-4214 GCA_964510905.1 uncultured Candidatus Peribacteria bacterium | reverse complement strand
CAGGAAGATTTTCCGCGGGTTGTGATTACGCGACGGGTTGAGAAGGATGGGGCGCGGTATTTTGGGCCCAAGACGTCTAGTTCTGAATTGAGGAAGATTTTGGATGTGCTTAAGAAGAATTTTCCGTATCGTCATTGTTCGCAGTTCATTCAATTTAAGGGAAAAACGGAGCGAAATGTTGGGGATCATAAGAAAAGATGTTTGGGGCCGTGTGTTCATAGTGTTTCTTCTGATGAGTATCGAAAGACGATCGATCAGGTTATTCAGTTTTTTGAGGGGAAAACGGCGGAGATTGAGGCAGCGATGAAGGAGCAAATGGCAAAAGCGGCGGCGGATCGTAATTTTGAGCAGGCGGCTTTGTTGCGCGACCGATTGGCGGCGATTCAGGGGTTGATGGATACGCAGCGGGTGAGTGCACCGGATGCGACCAATCGAGATGTGATCGGCTTGGCGGTGGAAGGAGGGTCGGCTTATGTGACGTTGTTCATGTTTCGGGAGGGGAAGTTGATTGCGCAGGAAGATTTTGTGCTGCGTGCGGTCGATTTGGAGTCTGGGGCGGAATTGTTGGATTCTGAGATTTTGGAGGCGTTTATTGAGCAGTATTACGAAAAGGCGGCCGATTTACCGAAGGAGGTTTTGATTCCCGAAGAAATGGATAGTGGGGCGCTTTTGGAAGAATGGGTGAAATCGATGGCGGATCATGCACTTCATTTTCTTTATCCAAAAAAAGGAGGAAATAAGAAATTAATCGATTTGGCTAACGACAATGCGAAAAGTTTTGCGAAACGGTCTCAAGTGAAGTGGCAAGCGGGACAGGGACAAGATATCGATGTTGCGCTGGACGGAGTAAAAAAGGAACTCGATCTTAAGCGAATCCCGCGTCGAATTGAGTGTTACGACATTTCACACTTAGATGGAGTGGATACGGTGGGAAGCATGGTGGTTTTCGAAAAAGGACTTCCTAAAAAGAGTGATTATCGACATTTTAAATTGCGGTCTGTACAGGAGAAAATTGATGATTATGAGGCGATGGGGGAGGTGCTCAAGCGTCGGCTTCGTCACCTTCAAAAAACACCAAAAGATTTTCGAAAACCTAAGAAAAAAGAGCTTCCTGCGATCGAGAAGATTTTAAAGGAGGTGGAGTTGGATTCGACCGATTTGGATCAGCATAAGATGTTGATCGTGGAGAAGAAGGGGAAGATTGTGGCGATTGGGAGGGTGAAAGAGGTGGAGAAGGATGTTGTGGAGATTGCGTCTCTTTGGGTGGATATCAAGATGAGGAAACATGGCTTGGGGACCGAAATGGTGCAGGCGTTATTGCGAAAGCAGGGGAAAGGGAAGGTGTATTCGTTGCCGCGTCCATATTTGGTGAATTGGTATGGGGGGTTGGGATTTCATGAAGCGAAAACGCTTCCGAAAAAGTTGGAAAAGAAATTGGGGGCGTGCAAGAAGGAATTTGGGGAGTGCAAGATGGTGCCGATGGTTTATCGATTCGTGAAGGGCGGAGAGGATAGTTCGTTCAAAAAGACACCGAATTTGATTGTAGTGGATGGAGGAAAGGGGCAATTATCGGTGGCGGTAAAGGCGATTGAGAAGGCTCGGCTCAAAATTCCGGTGGTGGCGTTGGCAAAAAAAGAGGAGGAAATATTTGTTCCAGGTAAAAAGACATCTCTAAAGTGGGGCAAAGATTCCGGGGAACTCCAATTGCTGCAACGTTTGCGCGATGAGGCGCATCGGTTTGCGTTGAAGTATCAGCGGAACTTGAGGGGAAAGCGGATGGTGAGGTGATTAGTTACCAGATTCGTCATCGCCGTTGTCTTCTACTGGCGCTTCTTCGTCTGGGTCGCTGGGCATCATGGCGATAGCTTCGGTTGGGCACAGAGCAGCACACGCTCCGCAGCCCTCACATGCGTCGGGGTCAACTTCGAGTACACCCTCGGTTGAGACGCTCATGGCGTTGTGCATGCCGTCCCTACAGGTCGTGACACAGTTGTGACAGTCCACACATTCTTCGTCGACGTGGACCGGGAAGAGCGACTGGAGAGGTTGTCTTCGTTCGAGGGCGGCAAAATCGACGCGACCCTGAGTGGAACCGATGATGTCTCGAAGGGCTTGCCCGTGTCGGTAGAGGTGCCATTCGAGGACGGCTTGGGATTCATCGAAGGGGGCTAGGCCTCGTCTAATGATTGTGGTTCCGAGTTGCACAATAGCGGCACCAGCTGCAAGTATGCCGATGCCATCTTTCCCGTTCATCATGCCGCCGCTTCCGATGATGACGGCGTCTTCTGCTTCAGCTTCATCGAGTGCTTCGCGTAGAGCGTGGACGCTGGCAATCGCGTTGGCGGTGATGGCTTGTCCTGAGAGTCCGCCCGCAGAAATGACTCCATCCCTTCCGGGACGGAAAATTTCACCATGGGAGTCGTCCATATCGGTCATCGACATGCCATGGACTGAGTTGGCGCAGGTGAAGAATCGGATGCCGGCTTTGTAGAGTGCACAGGCCACATCGGTGAAGGCGGTGTTGGAGGTGGGGAGCTTGATGGAAATTGGGAAATCAGGACCCACCGCATCAACCATGGCCTGAGCTGCTGCGCAAGAGGCTTCGGTGTTTTGTCCGAGCATGATATTCCTTTCTTTTTGTTCGGGATCGTCGGTCATGTTTCCTTGAGGGCATGAAAAGGAGCATTCGACGAGGTCGGCCCCAGCTTCTTTCAATCGTTTTGCGAGAATTCCCCAGCCCTCAATGGTGGGGGACATGATGGAAACCGCGATCATCTTTTCAGGAAATTCTTCTCTTAGGGTGCGGAGTGCTTCTTCGGCTTGCGTGATTCCCGCACGCGAGATGTGGTCAGCGTTGAGCATGGTATCACCATCGTTACCGACACCGGCCATGTATTCGGCCGGCATGGCGATTTCTTGATCATCAAAGCTAACCGTCTTGAGAACGATCCCTGAACAACCGTCTTGGCTGAGTGCGCGGCGGCACATGTCGATGTTGGCTGCGTCAGATGTCGGGACCGCCGCCACCATAAAAGGCGTGGCCATCTCGACTCCAGGAATAGCATCCACCGTGGTGTCCACACGAGGGCGCCGGACGATGGGCTTAGGCTTGATGTTGAGTCGATGCATCATTTGGTCGGCTACACTCTGTGCTGAGCAAATAGCGCCTGCTACGGTTCGAGGCTGGTCATCGGCGACGTCGCCAGCACGCAGGACAGGGATCTCTTTGGTGGCCAGCTTTTCCCAAGGTCCACTCTTTTTACTGGGTT
>CAZEDN010000110.1:0-935 GCA_964510905.1 uncultured Candidatus Peribacteria bacterium | reverse complement strand
AGAATATGATCGGCGTTCACTTTAGTCTTGTTGCCTGCAGAAGGTCTTACCTCTGGCTTCCCGTCTGCTGTTTCTTCGTGACTCCTGAATATTTCCATGGGCTTGAAAGTGATTCTTCCTCCGTTTGAGCCCGCTGTAGCCATCATGGTGTGGATCGGGATTCTGGCCTCAGTGATTTCCTGATATCCTGGCATGGAGGCGAGATCTCGACGATAGTAAACCGCGACGTTAGCCCCCAGGCTCTTGGCTAAAAGAGCGGCATCCACCGCTGTTTTTCCTCCTCCAACGATTACCACGTCTTGATCCACGAGAGAATCGGGTTCATCGTTTCGATGTTCTCGAATGAATTCCACCGCGGTTCCTGATGCGGCCAACGATAATGTGGTCGTCAAACCGGCCGGCCCATCTCCAAATACCGCCACGCGTTTTCCGTTCGGTTCGATTTCTCCTCCTGCTCCCATGATTTCATCCATGTGCTCTGCGAAAAATCGTGCCACTTGTCTGTGCAATTCTTGTACGGGAATGGCGCCAAGTCTTTGTCGGCAACCTTGCTCGGCTTGGCAGTCTTCTCCGCATGCTTCGGCGCCGGTGGCTCCGAGTGGGCTGTGATTAATGGCTTCTGCGGCTGCTTCTATCATTCCAGGATATCCACTGTCACGGACAAGTCGGATGATTTTATCGAGGGGGAGTGACGTGGGGCACTCGCTTTGGCAGCCACCATTTGTATTACTGCACTCGAAGCAATTACCGAGAGCGCTCTTGAGTTCACGGAGGCTTGGTTCAAGGGTTCCTGGAGCCATAATTTGAGGTTTTATTAATCAAAGGCGATCACCTTAGCAAAACCTGTTGCGTTTGTAAAATGGACATTTTCATTTTTTTATTATGAAACTCCCCGCCCTTACGGACGGGGTTTCCCGGCTTCGCCGTAGCTGCGC
>CAZEDN010000109.1:0-4266 GCA_964510905.1 uncultured Candidatus Peribacteria bacterium | reverse complement strand
AAACGACTCTTATTTGGCGGCCTGAAATGGTTAACTACATTCAACAGTTTCAAGAAGGGCTGAGAGCTCGATTATCCGAGAATCGGGTTGTCAGCTAGTTGCTTTTACGCTAGATTATTGTCTTGTTAAATAATTTTAAGAAATGGGAGTGGATGATCCAAGAGGTCTTGATGATGTGAGGGAGGGGAGAGTGCATCCCTTTCATCATCCGCTTTGTCCGCCATCTTGGGAGGTGACGGATCGACAGCGAGATTTGGGGATGCGCCTCAAAGAGGCTTATGAACATGGTTTGATTGAGGTGGATCCACCGTCATTTTTTGAAGGGCGTCCACCATGGGAAGTTTCTCCCGTGTCGTTTTCGACCGATCGAATCATGTTGTCTTCTTTTTGTACGGGGCAATGTAGGGAATGTGGACGTGGATCGCTTCCCTATTCTGGCGAAAATCGATTCGTTTTTGCTCCGGATGCACTGGCGGATTATGTTCAGCAATATGGGTTGCGTGGAGAAACGGGGGAGGGAAAGGGACTCTTTTTGTATGATGCATCGGATGTTCTGGATTACCCTCATCTATTTGAATTGTTGCACCGTTTGGATCAGCTTTCGGGGGTGCCTTGCGTTCAATTGTTGACCTCATGTCCTCCTGGACGAGAAGAAATTTTGAGAGAATTGATCCCACTTGCTTCGGACAGAATTCGTATTCAACTTTCGGTTTTGCCTTCGAATGAGGGACGCTTGATGGAGGCGGGCATTTTGGATGAGTTGTGTCGATTGCCGCATCGCTATGCAGAAGGAGCGCAATTTCCTTGGGTTAAAATCGTTACGGATGTGGTGCCGGTGGGGCGTTCTCATAGGGAGGGGGAATTGTTTCAAGGCTCTTTAACTCATGAAGGTGTGATTTTGAGACCGGACAGAGGACCTTGCTCCAGTCTTTATCATTTGGCCTCGGATCGTTATCCTAATGAGGAAGCGTTGGTGCCGGTTTATGAGAATCGTCGCGTTTATGGGCCGCAAAATCTAATGCTGAGTTCACCGTCTGAGGGACTTATTTTCAGACCAGAATCACAGTACTATGATCTCGACCAACAAGGACGATTGGTCGACGAAACTTCCTTAAGACATTTAACGGCGTTCTTGCACAGCGCTTTTTCGAATTTTTTACAGGGATTTTCGTTTGGGTCGCTCATGCGCGAAAATTTTGGGCTTATTGAGGAGGCGTTGGAGGAGAGACGTTTTGAGATGCCCAGTGATGACGAGGAGTTGATTTTTTACCGGCAGATGCTGGCTGAATTTAGGAGAAAATTGGATGATTTACTCGATCGCTATGGGTCACATGTGGAGGAGTCTGGGTATGGTGATTTCTTTAGGGAAATGAGAGCGCTTCTGGATCGGCATGAGGGGTTGATTATGGGAACGTAAAAAAGACCTTTTATTGTGGTGGTGCGCCCGGAAGGACTCGAACCCTCAGCCTTCCGGTCCGAAGCCGGACGCTCTATCCAGTTGAGCTACGGGCGCTTGTTTCAAAAGGGAGCCATTTTCAGGCTCCCTTGCATTATACGGATTTTGGATCTCGTGTCTATTTATTGTGTTTTCGATTGTGCCATGCGACCAGAAGGGGAGTGGCGACAAAGATCGAGGAGTAAGTTCCGGCGATCAGTCCAACGATGAGTGCGAGCAGGAAGAAATGGATCGATTGGGCGCCAAATATGAATAGTGCCATCACCGTACACAGAGTCGAAATCGAGGTGTTGATCGAGCGGGCAACCGTTTCGTTTACGGCTCGATTGGTGACCGTTTCGAACGATTCTCCAGCTTTTTGGTGCTTCAAGTTTTCGCGGACACGGTCGAAGGTCACAATGGTGTCGTGAACTGAGAATCCCATTATGGTCAGCAGGGCTGTGACAAATAGTGCATCGATTTCCACGCCCAAGACTGTTCCCAAGACCACAAACACTCCAAGCGTGATCAAAACGTCATGCAATAGAGCGGCAATGGCACTCCAACCGAATCGCCACGGACTGGTGTGTTTGGGGATGTGACGGAACGCAAACGCGATGTACAGCACGATGGCGATGATCGCGAGGCCCAGCGCCATGACCGCTTTTTGCTTCATGGTGTCACCGATGGTTGGCCCAATCGTGTTGAAGCGAGTTTCTTCAAGTTCACCAAACGATTCGGTGAGAGCAGCGATGAGCGCTTCGTGTGCTTCGTTGGAGATGTGTTTCATGCGGATGATGTATCCATTGTCCCCGCTGGAGACCACGATGGGCTCGCCAAAATCGACAGGGATCTCTTTGTCTTCTTCAAAAGCGACCAGCTCGCTGCCGTTCACTTCAGAGGGAGCGTCTTCGGGGGAGGAGGAGGCTTCTTCGACGGTTTTGGGTTCGGGGATTTCTTCAGTTTCCACGGCGAGGAGTTCACCTTCAACCGTTTTGATCGTTTCGGAAACCTGTTCTGAAGTGGGGAGTTCTTTGTCTTCTTCATTGAATTGAACTTCCATCAGGGTTCCTCCGGTAAAGTCGAGGCCCAAATTGAGTCCATTGAGGGGAAGCAAGACGAGCGCAGCGACGATAAGAATTCCTGAGAACGCGAACCAGATTTTTCGTTTGGGAATGATGGGGAGTTTAGGGTGTCCTTTTTTAGGTACGCCGAGGAGGAATTTATTCTGGGCCCATTTGGTATGAACGGTGATGCGGAGGAGGGTTCGTGTGACCGTGATGGCGGTGAACATAGAGATCAAAATACCGAGTGCCAAGTTGACGGCGAATCCTTTGATGATCGAGGTGCCGAAATAGATGAGGATGGCACACGTGATGAGTGAGGAAAAGTTTGAGTCGCGAATGGAGCTCCAAGCGCGGTCGAATCCAACCTCAATCGCTCCGGAAAGAGGTCGCTTATTGCGCAATTCTTCACGGATGCGTTCGAAAATGAGGATGTTGGCATCGACCGCCATTCCAATCGAGAGCACCACACCGGCCACACCGGCTAACGTGAGTACCACATGATTGGAGAGCAGATACGTGAAGAAGAACAGCACGAAACATGCCACTAAGAATGAAATCAGTTTCTCCCAGCCCGAATCGCGGCTCTTCATGATCCCGGATAGGATCGCGATGAAGATCGCGAGCGCAATGATAAGCGCCATGGCGAGAGGCATGGCCACTTTGATGCAGAAGATGAGCAACAGAGCGTATAGGAGGAGTGCTGCGTTTGCGAGTAGGCCGGGGAGTCGGTAGTACAAGAGCATGTATAGCGCCAGGAGGACGAGACCAATGATACCGGCTTTCATGCTGGTATCGAGGGCGCTTTGGCCGAGGGTCGCACCAATCGTGTACTGTCCCACAAGGATGATCGGCGCGGGGATAGCACCGGTATTGAGGTCACGCGCTAATGTGGTGGCCTCTTCCACGGTGAAGTCTCCGGTGATTTGAGCACGGCCTCCGGTGATTTTTTCGCTCACATTGGGAGCGGAGATCAGGCTTCCTCCCACAAAAATCGCAATGCGTTTGTCGACGTTTCGCTCGGTGAGTTCGGCGAATAGATCTCCACCTTCATTATTGAATTCGATGGCCACAAAAGGCATGTACGTTTGTGTGAATTGCACGTCCGCATGCAAGAAATGTTCTCCGGTCAAACCGGTGTCTTTCCAGGGGTCAGGGGCGGTGGAGTAATACAGTTTGTTGAGTCGGTACTCCATCTCCGAAATGGTTTCGGAGGTCGCTTCTTCGATGTCGGTGACTTTGATGATGTGATATCCAAATTCGGTCTCGACGAGGTTAGAAATCTCGCCAATTTCCATGCCAAAGGCGGCGTCTTCAAAATCTTTGGTCATTTGACCAGGTCCAAAAAATCCAAGATTTCCGCCGTCGGTGCTGCTCGGTCCATCGGAATACTCTTGGGCGAGCCCGGCGAAATCGTCACTGGCTTGGGCGAGGGCGAGCACCTCTTCGGCCTGTTCGCGCGCCTCCTTTTTGTTGCGAGTGACGTTCCCGGATGCTCGTTCAGCGCCTTCGTAGGCGATTAGGATGTGGCTGGCTTCCACCTCTTTGTCTTCGGTCAATTCTTTGGTTCCTTCTTGTTTTTCGACCAATTGAACGATGAAAAATCCTTCTAAAGGCGTTAGGTTTCCGTATGTGTCGAAGGTGTATCCGTCGTTGGTTCGGACGATTTCAGGGATGACTTCTCCGGGCTCGAGTTGTGATAGTGTTGGGAAGTAGTCTTCGGGAAGCTCGCTTTCTAAGTCGTACAGGTCCTCTTCGGCGTTAAAG
>CAZEDN010000108.1:0-4415 GCA_964510905.1 uncultured Candidatus Peribacteria bacterium | reverse complement strand
ACTTCCGAATCCTTCACCGCTTTCTCAGGAATTTCGTCAGGGATTTCCTTCTTGCTAAAAACTTGCTTAAAGTGGGCTTCGGCTGCGTCGGCCGCCTTGGCATCATGATAAATCGCCACAATTTCACGAGCCAGATGCATCTTTAAATCACGAGGATTTACCCCGCCATCAAGATCCTTTTTAATCTGTTTGATATCGTCCATTGGCACATCGGTTGCCAATTCAAAATAACGCAAAATAAGGTCATCCGGGACGGACATCACCTTCCCATACATATCCTCCGGAACATCATCAACACCAATATAATTATCCTCAGATTTGCCCATTTTCATCTTCCCATCCAAGCCTTCCAAGATCGGCACAGTGAGGATGTTTTGAGGCTCCTGACCATATGATTTTTGAATCGGCCGCCCCGCCAACAGATTAAAAGTCTGATCCGTACCCCCAATCTCCACATCGATCTTAAGCGCCACCGAATCATATCCTTGCATTAAGGGGTACATCAATTCATGCACAGAAACAGGTTCATTGTTTGCAATTCGCTTCTTAAACATATCCCTCTCCAACATCTGGGCCGCTGTAAAATTCGAAGCCAATTTAATAACGTCCGCAAATTTAAGCTCAGCGAGCCAATCCGCATTCCAAACCACCTCGACTTTCTTAGGATCAAGCAATTTTGAAGCCTGCTCCAGGTAATGCTTCGCATTTTCATTGAGCTCCTCTTGAGTCTTGGGCGTACGCGTCTCCGATTTTCCCGTTGGATCCCCAATTTGACCAGTAAAATTACCAAAAACCAAAATCACATGGTGACCTAACTCCTGAAAAGCCTTCAATTTACGGATCACAACCATATGACCGATATGAAGGTCAGCGCCAGAGGGATCAATACCCAACATTACGCGCAATTTCTTCTTACCACGAAGCTTTTTCTCGAGGTCTTCACGGACAATCACGTCCACAGTGCCTCGATCCAAAAGGTCAGAAATAGGATCAGACATAGTTTAGAGCTTATAAAATCATAAAATTACAGGTAGAGTGTATCATGTATGAGATTAGATGCCTACCTACACAAAGAGCATCCCGAAAAGAGCCGTAGCTTCTGGCAAAAGAAGATTAAAACCGGCGAAGTCCGCGTAAACAGAAGAAAAGTGAAGCCGCACTACGATGTAAACGATCAGGACGAAGTCAAAATCAACCTCAAAGATGACTCCCCCACTATATCTGGAGAGGACATCCCTCTCGACATCATTTTT
Organism: uncultured Candidatus Peribacteria bacterium; assembly: GCA_964510905.1. Classification (GTDB taxonomy): domain Bacteria; phylum Patescibacteriota; class Gracilibacteria; order UBA1369; family UBA12473; genus CAZEDN01. The sequence goes on along the minus strand of CAZEDN010000108.1, from coordinate 3,162 downwards.
GAAGACGAAAACTACGCGATCATAAACAAACCAGCAGGACTAGTTGTCCATCCTGGAACAGGAAATCCAGAACACACGCTCGTGAATGCGTTGATTCACCACTTTGGCAAAAACCTCAGCTCAGAGAGCAGCCCCGAACGCCCTGGGATAGTCCACCGACTCGACAAAGACACTTCGGGTCTCATGGTCATCGCAAAAAACGATGAGACGCATCAATTCCTGGCCAAACAATTCCAGGACAAAACGATCGAAAAGCACTACCTCACTCTAGTTGCCGGCCACCTCTCCCCCGAAAAAGGCAGCATCGAAGCGCCCCTCAACCGCAACGAAAAACACCGCCAAAAAATCAGCGTTTCTACTCGAGTGGGAAGCCGCTACGCCCTCACACATTACACCGCCAAAAAGTACTTCCAGGACCCTCTCCCCTGTACCCTCGCCGACGTTCGCATCGAAACCGGACGCACCCATCAAATCCGCGTCCATTTTGCCGCCATTGACCATCCAGTCCTCGGGGACGATGTGTATGGACGTCCAAAAATCAACAAACCATGCACCGAACTCGATCTCAACCGCCAATTCCTTCATGCCGCTGAGTTGGCCTTTGTCTCCCCCACCACCAAGAAAAAAGTCCACTATAAAAGCCCCCTTCCTCGGGAACTTAATGATTTCCTCAAAAAATTGTCTTAGCCCTTAGCTTCTTCTTCTTTTTTAGCTGGCGCTTTCTTGGTCGGCGCCTTTTTCGCAGCCGGCTTCTTAGGCGCTTCCTTCTTAGCCGCAGGAGCTTTCCCCTTCAATACACTGATCTTGAGAACCTTGAGTCGCGTGTAGACCGATCGATGACCACGCGTGCGCTCATAACGTTTTTTAGCCTTCATTTTGAAAACACGGATCTTCTCACCCTTTTCCTCTCCCATCACACGAGTTTCGACCTTAACATTGCTCAAATAAGGAGTGCCCACTTGGACATCTTTGTCATCCGCCGCCAGCAATACTTTTTCCACCATAAAGTTTTCCCCCTCTTTCATCGAGAGAGAATCAACGAGGAATTCTTCCTTTTCTTGAACCACATACTGGGTGGAACCGACTTGAATGACCGCAAACATCGTGAACAAAAGTTAAATTTGCTGTGCTAAAGTAATGACTTTAGGTGAAAATTGCAAGAGAATTAATGAGAAAAATCATTTCGGGCCGCTTCAACTCCCTTTTTGAGCGCCACAACCACCGCTTCCACAAACGCCCCGATCATCTCGTTGACTTGAGGGATTTCTTCATTACGGAATGGCTCCAATACAAAACTGGACAGATCTTGCTGGCTGGGCGCCACCACACCTCGACTCTCCACCCCTAACCGAAAACGAGTCAGTGTCTCGGTCGCCATAGTCTGCAGTACCGATTTCATCCCATTATGATGCCCCGGCGAACCCTCCATCCGAATCCGCAACGTCCCCAATTCCAAATCAACATCGTCATAAACCAGCCAAACATCCTCACTCGCAACCTTATAAAACTGCTTCACTAACTGCACCGCCTCCCCCGAAAGATTCATGAAAGTTTGCGGACGCATGATGATGATTTTCTCCTTACTGAACTCTCCACGCGCCACCTCAGCTTTGAACTTCGACTCATTTCGAAAATCACCCAATTTCAACCGTTCACGAAGCGCTTCCACCGCCATAAACCCCACATTATGGCGTGTTTTTTCATACTTTTCTCCGGGATTTCCTAGGCCAACGATCAGTTTCATAGAAAAAACTTAAAATCCAGCAGCGTCTAAAAATCTATTGAATATCATTCTAGCAACACGCTCGCATTCCTCTCGAATCGACTCAAAATCTGCCCTCAATTGATCCGCGTCCATTTTCTGAAGATCTGGATCCTTTTCAATCCATTCATCCAACATTTCACGCGTGAGCTCCACATGACCTTGGATGCCCCAAGCCCTATCCCCCACCCTCAAAAGCTGATTCTCGCACCATTTCCCTTTCCCCAATAAAACCATTCCATGATCACCATCACTGGTAGGTTTAGCTTCCTCTCCATGTAAATGAAAATTCTTAAAAGAGCTCGGGAAACCCTCACCAAAAATAGGATCTCCAGCCGCTGCATCCGTCATGACAACTTCAAAAAAATCACCCTCAGGATCCTGAAATCCAACTTCTTTCAAGGGACTATCATCAATATCGCCACCAGCCGCCTTGGCCAGCACTTGCAAGCCTAAGCAAACCCCAAAATAAGGAATCCTCTGTGCAAGAATTTCTCGAATACGAGCCAGTTCCCCCCTCATCTTCTCCCCATCCTCCTCATCATCCCTCGCACTATCCGGCCCTCCCATAACCAACACCCCTGCATAGTCACTCGGATCAGGAAAGATGGCTCCTTCCTGAGATAAATCGATTTCTGTAAAACCAACTCCACGCTCAGCCATTACTTGCTGGAAGAGCCCTGGACCCTCATGCTCAACGTTTTTGACAACTAAAATTTCATTACTCATTGAGATCATTAAACCAATAAATTCATAAAAACGCTACCCCCTAAATTCCAACTCCACCTTCCCAATACGTATTGTATCTCCCAGTTCAGCCTTCATTTTTCGGATCTTTTTGAGGATACCCATCTTTTCCAAAACATCATAAACTCGCATGAGCGCTCCCTTGTTTTCAAGGTCGGACATCACCACAATCTGCTCGATTCGCCCTCCCTTCACCACAAAAATGCGACCATCCTTTCTCTTTTTTTCTTTGATTTCAAACGTGTTGCGCCCCCGTTCAAGGTGAGGACGAAATACCCGGTACCCTTCCGATCCTCTAACTTCTCGCGTGACTTTCTTTTTGTGAAGTTTTTGGACCTCCTTCCATAGTGCAAAGATCAACTCTTTCAGTCCTTCTCCTGAAACTCCCGAAATCAAATACGGCTTCTTGCGGCCCATCGTCTCTTTGAGCTCCTTCAACAATAAATCACGTGTCTCCTCATCGATGGTGTCGATTTTATTGATCACCACGATCTGGGGGCGCTTCGCCAACTCAGCATCATACGCTTCAAGTTCTTTTTGGATGACCTCATAATCGTCCACCATGTCGTGCGACTGACAGTCCAAAACGTGGATCAAAATCGCGGTCCGAGACACATGGCGCAAAAACTCATCGCCTAGACCCTTTCCTTGAT
>CAZEDN010000107.1:263-4425 GCA_964510905.1 uncultured Candidatus Peribacteria bacterium | reverse complement strand
TTTTTCTTGATCCAAAAGGCAAGGAAAAAGAAGTTTCTCCCAAAAAAAAAGTGACGCCCAAAGAAAAAGTGGCACCCAAGGAAAAAGTCGCAGTCAAGAAGGCCACCCCTAAAAAAGCGCCCACAAAGAAAACAACCCCTAAGCCTAAAAAAGAGAAAGACGACCCCGTCCAGCCAACTTTAATCTAGTCCTCCATGCGAGCCTCCACGAGACCAATTATTGGACTCTTAAGCCTCGGATTGACCCTCCTCATAGGACTCACTGGGATCGGTTTTGCCTATGCGGGATCGGGCGATCTTTACATGACCGATGAAAATTTAATCTTGTCAGACAACACCGTCGTTCATCAGCAAACGGTCCGGATTTATGCGACCGTAACCAACGATGGCACGTACGACCTCTTGGGCTCCGTTCAATTCAAAAACACCACCACCGGCAACCAAATCGGGTCAGACCAAGCGGTTTCAGTCCTGAGCGGAAAAACCGATACCGTTTTTGTAGACTGGACACCTTCAGCAGGAACCTACACCGTTACCGCAACCGTACATCCCTGGGACAGCACCTACGACGACCCCAGCAATAACCAGGCCAGTTTCACCACAACCGTAGATTACGACTACGACGGAGACGGTGTGGGCAACGCTCAAGACCCGGATGACGACAACGACGACGTTCCCGATTCCGAAGACGAATTCCCCCTCGATGAAAATGAGTCCAAAGACACCGATGGAGACGGCACTGGGAACAATGCCGATGATGACGATGATAACGACGGAATCCTCGACGTCGACGACGGAATGCCGGAAGATCCCAACGAATCCTCAGATACCGATGGAGACGGCATCGGAAACAACACAGACGATGACGACGACAACGACAATCTCTCTGACGAATACGAAATCTCCACCTCAAACACTGACCCATACAATGCCGACTCTGATGGCGACACCCGCAATGATGACGTCGACCTATTCCCCAACGACGAAAACGACTGGGCAGACAACGACTCCGATGGCATTGGAGACAATAAAGACCCCAACGACGACAATGACGATCTTTATGACACGGATGACGAATTTCCCGAAAACCATGGCCCCGTAATCGTCCTCGAGCAATACTATGAAGATGATCCCGAAAGTGGTGATCGATTGCTAATTCTTGATGCATCTCAATCCTACGACCCCGACGGCGACAATTCCCAAATGATTTATCGCTGGGTTGGGAAGGAAGGGCGACTGATTGGAGAAACGGCCATCATGGAACTCCTCATCTCTGCAAACACACTTTTCCCCGCCACATTGATGATCCTAGACGACCAAGGCGAATCACGCAGCCAAATCCTGCAACTCGGGTCGCTTGCTACCTTAAAGACGATGGGATGGATCCTATTCATCATTCTGGTGTTTATACTTGCATTGGTGTGGTATTTCAAGTACACTGCCAGCGCTTCAAAAAAGAAACCTGTAAAACAGGTTAAAAAGAAGCGGCCTAAATCGAATAAAACTTCCTCTAAAAAATGAAATCAGGTATTCATCCCACCTATCACGACGACGCCACCATTACTTGTTCTTGTGGGAACGTCATCAAAACCGGTTCCACTAAAGAAAGCTACACCACAGAGTTGTGCTCCAAATGCCATCCGTTCTACACCGGTAAACAAAAAACGGTAGACAGCGCAGGTCGAATCGAGAAATTTAAGGCCCAACAGGAAGCTGCAGCCAAGAAAAAATCAGAGAAATCGGCACGTGGTGGGAAGAAAACCAAGAAATCCATTGAGGAAAAAGTGAATGAAGCGCTTCAAAAAGAAAAAGAACGAGAAGAAAAAGAAGACGCTAAATTGAAGTCCAAAATCACCAAAAAACCGGCTAACGTCGTAGAAATGCCCACGAAGGAAACTGACGAAGTTGCCGAAGAGACTGACAAGACTCCTGAAGAAGAGATGAAAGAGGCTGCATAAACTCCCCTCTCATGCCCGGAAACACATTCGGCCACCTTTTCCGAGTCACCACCTGGGGCGAATCCCACGGGAAAGCCATCGGTGGTGTAGTTGATGGATGCCCAGCCGGCATTCCCCTTTCCGAAAAAGATATCCAGCCCGACCTGGATCGAAGAAAACCAGGACAGAGCGAAGTCACTTGCCCACGAAAAGAAGACGATGAGGTGGAACTACTATCCGGTATTTTTGAAGGAAAAACGACGGGGACGCCTATTGCGTTCATCATCACCAATAAAGATCAGCGATCGCAAGATTACGATAAATTAAAGAATAAACATCGACCCGGCCATGCGGACGAGACATATGAGATGAAATATGGAATAAGAGATCATCGTGGCGGCGGCCGAGCCTCCGCCCGTGAAACCGCAACCCGCGTGGCGGCCGCCGCCATCGCCAAAAAAGTGTTCAAACACTTGGGCGCTAAAACCAAAGTCACGGCCTACACCAAGCAAATCGGAGAGCTGGTCATCGAAAAACCGGATCTGAAGGTGATCGAGAAAAATCCGGTTCGTGCCGCGGATCTCGATATAGGGAAACAGATGGAAAAACGCATCCTAGAACTAAAAGCCAAAGATGATTCCATCGGCGCTACGCTCGAGGCCATCATCGAAAACTCCCCAAAAGGACTCGGTGAACCGGTCTTCGACAAAATAAAAGCCGACCTAGCCAAAGCCATGCTCAGCATCAATGGAGTCCTCGGCTTCGAATATGGCGCCGGATTCAACGTCGCCAATCTAGAGGGATCACAAAATAATGCCCTAGAAAACGGAGGAATAACGAACGGAAAACCGATCATTCTACGCGTGGCCCTCAAACCCACCTCTTCCATAAAAGTCGGGGGACGCCACGATCCTTGCCTAGCACCACGCGCCGTACCGGTCATCGAGGCCATGATTTGGCTCGTACTCGTAGACCACTATTTAAGGCAAAAGACAACCCAAGTTGGTTGACCATAAATAGGGCCCGAAATACTATGATTGGGCTTTAAAAAGCCAAAAAACAACATTTACCCCTATCCCCCCAACCATGAGAAAAGTTCTCTTAAGTCTTCTCTCCCTCGCGGTTCTTTTGATCGTGGCCGGCTGTTTTGCCACCACCCCAGGAGACGGCGAAGCCATCACCATCGGAGGAATCGGTCCTTTGACGGGTGACGGTGCAAGTTATGGCATCGAACTTCAACGCGTTGCCGAAATGTCCTTGGCCGATGTGAACGAAGCATGGGCTGAAAAAGGGATGTCCCTCGATATCCAATGGGAGGACGGTGGCTGTAACGGAAAAGATGCTTCTACCGCCGCACAAAAATTGGTCGACATCGACAAAGTTGAAGTCATTCTCGGTGGTTTCTGCAGCAGTGAAACTCTCTCTGCCGCCGCCATCACCAATCCTGCTGGAGTCATTACGTTCTCCACCGGATCCAGTAGCCCAGATGTCAGCGCCGCTGGTGAATACATCTACCGCGACTGGCCTTCCGACAGTTTCCAAGCGGTCAAGCTAGCCGAATTGTCCAACGAACTCGGCTACACCAAAGTAGCCCTCATCACCGAACAACAAGATTACACCATTGGCATTGCCTCAGCATTCAAGGAAAGCTTCGAAGCACTCGGGGGCACCGTGGTCGAAGAGACCTACATCGCGACCGACATGGACCTCAAGAACCAGCTCACCACACTAATTAGCGAAGCGCCTGAGGCTTACTTCGTTAATCAACAGACGCCGGTCAAAGCAGAAATCATCATGAAGCAGATGCAAGAACTCGGATTTGAAGGTCCTTTCCTCCTCAACGATGTAGCAGGTACAAGTAGCGATATACTCACCACTTACGCCGATTACCTCGAGGGATCCTTCACCGCAACGGTCAATCTCGACCTGAGCGACGAAGGTCTTGTTGCCCTTCAAGCAGATTACCTTGCCGCTTTCGGAGAGGAAATCACCTACCTCACCTATCAAGCCGCTACCTATGACGGTGTACAGATCCTTGCCAACGCCATCATGGAAGTTGGGAATGATGCCGATGCCATCCAAGCCTATCTAGATAACTTTGCGGGATACACAGGTCTTATGGGTAACATCAATTTCGACGAAAATGGTGATCCTGTCACCGGACATGTGGTCTTCACCGTTTCCGGAGGAGACATCGTACTGTACTAGAGCAAGAACTCAAAACAA
>CAZEDN010000107.1:0-253 GCA_964510905.1 uncultured Candidatus Peribacteria bacterium | reverse complement strand
CAACGGGAGAGTCCCCGCCGTGGCGGGGGCTCTTTCTTTTGACCACAGGACCTCAATAACCCTATAATGCCCCTTGTATGGACATCCTCCCCCAAATACTAGCAAACGGGATCATTCAAGGCAGCGTCATCGCACTCATCGCCTTGGGATTGAGCCTCATTTATGGAGTCTTGCGGTTCATGAACTTCGCACACGGAGAAATGGCCATGCTTGGAGCCTACTTTTATTACATGTTTTTCATAGGGCTCGGTTG
>CAZEDN010000106.1:0-4436 GCA_964510905.1 uncultured Candidatus Peribacteria bacterium | reverse complement strand
ACGCTGGGCATCCGAAGTGATGACCACTGGAGAGGCCTCCTCGAGAATTGTGGTCCATTCATCGATCGTCACACCCGCCTCCAAAGTATCGGTTTGAGCCAACGCCGTGAGCGATCCCATCAAGAGATAAAAAGCAAGTCCGAGAGCCAAGAATGAACGTAATGAGCGCATGAAAAATGGGGGTCAAAAATCAGGCGTCATTTTACCATGGCTTCCTCCCTGAGACTACCCTTTACTCTGAAGGCGAAATCAGGTATAATAATAGGATTTAAAAACCCAACACGACCATGAAATCTTTTCTCCTTAAATCGGTTCTTGGAATCTTCCTATTTGCGCTCCTCATCCCAGGAGTGAGTGCGGTCGATTCTGGAATCGATGTGGACGCCACCGATACCGTGGCCGGATATGGGGCGCTGGTACGCCTCTCGAATTCGGCTGCCGAATGTCCTTTAGAACTTCTCCTTGAAAAACCGGACGGCAGCCAGGTTCTCCTCGAAACCGAAGCAGACCGCTACGGAAACGCCAAAGTGGATGTGGAAGGATTTTACACCAAGAAAGCCGGAGGATACACGGTGAGCGCTCGCTGCACCGAGCGCAATGAATCATTTGGATCCAAAACAAAATTCCAGGTTTACGCCGACAACGTTTCGACCTCACGGTCCATGCTTGAAATCAGCGAACAGACCGCAGCCGCCAACGGAAATGATTACGTCCAAATCAAAACCCACCTTGTCGACGCTTACAGCAACCCCATCGTCGGACACACCGTCGACCTAATCTCGAGCAGAGGAACCGATGAGGTCGTCCGCGTTTCCAGTCTTCCGTACACCAACGAACTGGGAACCATGATCTTTAATGTTTACTCGCGAGAAGAAGGAGTTGCCACATTCATTGCACACGATTCAACAGAAGGCGTGACCCTCAATGAACGAGCACGCATCGCCTTTTATGAACCTCAAACCAAAGTGGTCGAAAGTGGTGGATTTAAGGAAGGACTGGCCAGTGTTCTATTGGCCGCCGTTGGAGACAGTGGACCGGTCAGTTACTTGGCCATCGAAGACCTTTCAGAAGACGTCACTTTGGGCAGCACGCTCAACTTCACGGTGAATGCCTACGACAGCGAAGGGACCCTTGCCACCGACTACACAGGAGAGGTGCGCTTTTCATCCACAGATGCAAACGCAACCCTCCCCAATGACTATCTATTCGAAGCCGACGACCAGGGCTCACACACCTTTAGTTTAAGTCTTTCTTTCAAAACCGAAGGAACTCATGCCTTGACCGTCACCGACCTCAACAACACCGACATTTTTGGTGAAATGCAGATTGAGGTAACCACCGAAGGCACCGGCCAAACGTTCATCCCCAGCGGAGACGGCTCCACCACTCCCTCCGGAGATGGCGAACTCACGATTTTCACGCCAAGCGCCGGAACGTACAGCAACAGCTCAATCACATTCTCTGGAGAGGCCGGATACGGACTCAACGTTGAAATCTTTGACAATGACACCTTCTTGGGCGCTACACCCGCTACAGTAAACAACGAATTCACCCATCAAGCCACAGGATTGGAAGATGGCGTTCATCGCTTCATCGTCACCACAGTGAATGGAGATGGATCGATTCAAGACACCTCAGATGAAATCGCCGTCACCATCGACACCACACCACCTGAACTGGACCACGTGACCATTTCTCCAGAAGGAGATATTCCAGCAGGCGACACGTTTGCCGTGACCGTATACAGCGAAAAAGGCCTCTCTGAAGCGGGCGTGATTTTCAATAGTACCATTTTTGATCTCAGTGAAGACCTCATTACAGATGGTGTCTACGAAGGAGCCATCACCGCTCCCACCGCATTGGGTGAATACGACATCGATATCTTACTCATTGATGAAGTGGGAAATGAAGTCTCCCATGACAATGTTTTACTCGTGAATGTGATCGAAAATCTCTACGAAGCGGCTGATGAAGAAACTACAGAAGACACCGAAGAAGAAGTCGATGAAGAAGAGTTGGGGTTTGACCCCGGAATAATCACCGGTGTTGAGGCGGTTGCAGGCGACGGTCGTGTGACTTTGAGTTGGGAATCTCCCCTACAAACAACGGTTGAGGAAGAACTCCATGAAGCGGCCGATGAAATTACTGATATTGAGGAAGAAAACGAAACCATCGATCCCCTCGAACCTCTCGAGGAACTCACCGAAGAAGAAGGGGCAGAAGACGAAGTGGTCATCGATCATTACAAAATCTACTACGGCCCAGGGACTGACTTCCTATTCAATGAAGTAGAAACCTGGGACAACAGCACGACTTGGTATGTTCCGGACCTTCAAAATGGATCCACATATCACTTTGCCATCGTGCCGGTCGATCCCGAAGGCAATGAAGGGCTCCAACGCAGCGAAGCGGTGAACGCCACCCCTGAATCGGATGAGGCCGAAGCACTGGCCGCAGCCGAAATGGAACGCCAGCAAGAAGAGGCCGAAGCGGCCGCTCAAGCCTTAGCGCTAGAAGAAGCAATGGAAGAAGAAGAGATCCCCACCGAAACAGGACCAGAAACGGCGTGGATCATCGCATTCAGTCTACTTTTCACACAACTGTACTTCACTCTTCGCAAAAAACGCGCAAAAATGATCGTGCCCATCCAAGATATCCAAATCTAAGAAAGATCGACAGCACGACCAGAAGCTGATACAGTTTTTTCCGGTATGGATTTTGCAATACAGTTCATCAAAACGCTTTTCGACCTTCTGAGTGTCGCGATCATCGCGCGCATTCTACTATCGTGGTTCCAAACGAGCCGTGGAGGTCCACTTCATCGATTCGTGAACGACATCACCGAACCCATCATTCGTGTAGCTAAAAAAATCACGCCCCGCACCGGCATGATCGATCTTTCACCACTCATTGCCCTGATCGCGCTCGACATCATCCGTGCCATCCTCATTCGCCTCTTACTCCAGATCTGATGACCCTTCACGTTCACAACACGCTCACGAACCAAAAAGAGCCTTTTCAGCCACTTCAAGATGGAAAAGTCACAATGTATGTGTGCGGACCCACCGTATACGACCACGCCCACCTAGGACACGGCCGTTCCGCAGTCGCTTTTGACATCATTCGCCAATATCTCGAATACGTTTATGGAGAAGACAACGTCACCTTTGTCACGAACTACACCGATGTGGATGACAAGATGATCAACCGCGCCAATGAAGAAGGCATCACTGTTTCTGAATTGGCCGCCAAAATCATTCCAGAATATGAAGACGATTACGACAAATTGGGCATCAAACCGCCAACCATCCTCACCCGTGCCACCGAATACGTCCCTCAGATGGTCAAATTGGTCGAACAACTGGTTGAAAAAGGATTCGCATACGAAGTGGAAGGCAATGTTTATTACGCCATCGAAAAGTTCACTGAATATGGAAAACTGTCCAATCAAAAATTGAAAGATCTGAAGGAAGGAGCACGTGTAGAAGTGGATAAAAAGAAAAAACACCCGCACGATTTTGCGCTGTGGAAGGCAGAAAAGCCAGGAGAACCCTCCTGGGACAGCCCCTGGGGCAAAGGACGACCCGGCTGGCACCTCGAATGCAGCGCAATGTCCCGCGCTAAACTCGGCCAACCATTCGACATTCATGGCGGCGGCATGGACCTCATATTCCCGCATCACGAATGCGAAATCGCCCAATCCGAGGCCGCATACGACACACCATTCTGCAATGTGTGGCTCCACAACGGTTTCATCACCGTAAATAAGGAGAAAATGAGCAAATCTTTGGGCAACTTCTTCACACTCAAAGACATCTTCGCCAAATACAAACCGCAAGCGGTCCGATACTTACTCATAAGTGCACACTACCGCAGCCCCATCGAGTTTTCCGACGACCAACTCAAACAGGCAGAAAGCACACTCCAACGCATTCACGACTTCATCGCTCACCTTAAAAATCACACCGGCAACACCGAAAACCCCAACATCAAAGGCCTCGTCGACACATTCCTAATCAAGTTTGAAGAAGCCATGAACGACGACTTCGACACGGTCAACGCACTTGCCGCACTATTCACCCTCATCAAGACGATCAATAAACACCTCAGCGACAGTTCCCTGTCTGAAAACGACGCCCAAACAGTCCTCCAAGCACTCGAAAAAGCGGATACGGTCCTCAACCTCCTCACCCAAGACGAATCCATCGATCCAGAGATAGAATCACTCATCAAAGAACGCGAGCAAGCCCGCGCAGGCAAAGACTGGGCCCACTCCGACGAAATTCGCGACGAACTGCTCAAAAAAGGCATCGAACTGGACGACACACCGAATGGGACAATATGGAAGAAAATCTAGCGATTTTCCCTCTCTCTATCCAAACGTTGAAGGTGATTTAACGTAACAAAACCCACCACCTCTTCAACTTCCCCAGAAG
>CAZEDN010000105.1:0-4490 GCA_964510905.1 uncultured Candidatus Peribacteria bacterium | reverse complement strand
ACGGGAGATAAATCAAAACGTTCTCAAGAGGCGGCTCCGGTTGATCCTGAGAAGCAGCGCCGTGTCGCTGAGAAATTCAAAAAGCTTGAACTTAAGCTTCGTTATGGGAAGCTTACTGAAAAGCAAGGGAGACGATTGTTCGATCTTTATAGTCAGATGGATGATTCATCCAAAAAGCGTTACGGAAAAGATGCAGGCCGAGTTTTTGCTCAACTTAACTGGAATATCGACGAAGATTCATATTTAGCTTGACTTTCTCCCTTCCCGAGCTACACTAGGCGACGCAAATCGCTTTTTATTCGATTAATTCCTTTTCCGCTTGCTACGAATCCGACTCACCCGTACTGGTAAGAAAAGCCAGCCCAGCTATCGCATCGTTGTCGCAGAACATACTGCTCCTATTAAGAGCAAGTTTGTTGAAGTTGTTGGGCATTATAATCTTTCGGTCAATCCACGAGAACTGATTGTGGATCAAGATCGTGTGAAGTATTGGATTTCTGTTGGTGCCAAGCCCACTGATAGGGTGGCTACTTTATTGAAAGGAGAAGGAATGGAGAATATGGATCAATACATTGGTCGTCGTGATTTGAAGCGCAAGAAGAAAAAACAAGAAGAGGCTGAAGGCGGAGAAGGTGGTGGCGCTGCCGTGACGGAAGAGGCTCCAGCGGATGACGCTGCTCCAAAGGAGGAGCCTAAGGACGAAGAGAAGGTCGAAGAAGCTAAAGAAGAGGAGGAAAAACCCAAGGAAGACGAGAAACCAGCTGAGGAAGCTCCAAAGGAGGAGCCTAAAGACGAAAAGCCTGCCGAAGAGGAGGCCCCCAAAGAAGATGATAAAAAACCAGACTCTGATACTCCTGCTTCCGAAGAGGAAGCTAATTAATTTTAACCCTTTTATCCATGAATGATACTGAAGGTATCGATCGCGACTTTATTGAGTATGTCGTTAAGCAAATCGTTGACGAACCGGACGCAGTGGAAGTCACTCGTTCCGTTGACGACCTTGGCGTGCTCATCACATTGAAGGTCGGAAAGTTCGACATGGGGAAGATCATTGGAAAGAATGGTCAAACTGCGAAAGCTCTCCGTGTTCTATTGCGTGTTATTGGTTCTAAGAACAATGCACGTGTTAATCTCAAAATCATCGAGCCCGATGGTAGTGAGGTTGGTGGTGGTGACTTTGGCCCTGCAGAAGCTCCTGCTGATGCTCCGGCCGAAGAGGCTCCTGTTCTCGAAGAGGATGCAGCCGATCAACATGCCGATATGCCCGATGATTTAAGCATCGACGACACAACTCCTGGCATGGAGGCTCCAGCGGAAGAGGCCCCCGCTGCTGAAGAGGAAGCTGCTCCTGCCGAAGAAGAAGCCCCAGCAGACGAAGAAGGTGACGAAGAGTTGCCTGAAGCTGCCTAGTCTCTCAAGCATGAAGACCTCCTTGCCGTTGGTGAGGAGGTTTTTTGTTGTATAAATTAGTAAAGTTTTGTAAGGTGGGGGCCTTCGTATTTAAAATAATCATTATGGAAATGGGGACTCAAGCGTTTCGGGGCACGATTTTGCGGCCCAATATTGAGGAAGATGATGGATTCGAGAGGATTGATGATGGAATTGTGGTGGTTCAAGGTGGAGAGGTTTTGTGTGTGACGACGGTGGATGAATTTCGGGGTGATTTTGCTGAAAAATATTCGCGGATTCCTGGCCTTAAATTGCGTGAGGCAGATTCAGAGATTCTTTGTTATGACCGAGTGGTGCCATCCACGCGAAATGTGATCACGACGGGGATGATCGACACGCACTGCCATACATTCCAGCCGCCAGGACGTGAGGGGCCGCTTGTGACTCAAGATGAACGTGGTCAAATGGTGGGATGGCTTCCGGCCACGCTTCCTTCTGAGCTTGATGTAAAACGAAACCCTAAGAAGGCGCGGGAATGGGCGCGTACATTGTTCACCATGTACATTGAGAATGGAATTACCGGAGCCCTCAATTACACGACCAGCTCGGAAGAGGCGGCTCGAATTGTATTGGAAGTTGCTGATGAAATGGACTTTGGGGATCGAATCAAGGTTGGATTTGTGGCCATGGATCATGGGATCCGTGACTTTGGAGAAGGGTTGGATGAGTTAGAAGGGACGGTTGAAGGGCAATTGGCGGCGACTGAGCGTTTGTTGGAAGAATTTGGAGATCGTATTGTGGTGATTGATCGATTTCCGCTAGCGGTGTGTTCCGAATTACGAAAAGGACTGGCTGAGTTGGCGCGTAAACACGGCGTGCTTTATGAAACTCATGTGAATGAAGCGGTTGAAGAAATCGGATTTACTCGGGCAGATTATGAAGGCCGCAGTATTTTACAAGTTTTGAAGGATGATGGTGTGTTTGAGGAAAATAGCAAGGTTGGCTTAGCACATGGTATCCACATGACTGATGATGACTTTGAGATCATTCGAGAAGCGGTGGCTAATGGTTGCGAGATTTATGTTCGCCTGTGCCCTGATTCCAATGGGCAACTTCATAGTGCGGAGATTCCTGAGGGATGGGTTCGGCTAGTGGATGGCTCCTATATCCCCGAGACCGAATTTGACCCTGAACAGCATGAACGACTCATTCAAAATGTGGCTCCATATCCGCTGCAGCGATGGATTGATGCGGGTGCTATTCCAACGTTTGGATTGGATAAAGGTGCTGGTCGCGGGCATAATATCGCCGCTGAAATGTTGAGCGAACGAAAGCGTGTGCATGAAGGAGGTGACCCGGATGCTTTGGATTTATGGCGATTTGGCACCACGTATGGAATGGTTTCGTTGGGCATGGAACCTGACGATGAACTGATCCCTGGAGAAGCGGCCAATTTTGTGGTCCTCACTCCTGATTTGCGTGGAATTGATGGAATGCCGGATGATTTGAACGAGCTGATTGCTTGCACGATTGAAGGGGCTTCCGATTCTTCCGGCGTTCAGTGGGTTTACCTCAATGGCAAGACGGTGAAGGCGGATGGAAAAGTTGCCAACCTTTAGTTCTTCAGATAATATGTCCGCATGATTGAAGACGGAGATGCAACCTCTATCATCGACGCAGCCGAACAGTTTGATATCCTCGAGATTCTCAATCGAGGCATCGCCTATGCAATTATTATTGCTGGGTTTTTGTCTGTGGTCTTCATTTTCCTAGGTGGTATTTCTTTCATCCTCTCGGGTGGCCAGGAAGATAAGATCAAACAAGCGGTAAGTACCATTCGGTACGCAATCATTGGCCTTCTCGTTACAGTTATGGCCATCGTGATTGTGGGCTTGGTGGGACGCGCCCTTGGCTTGGATATCATTCACTATCTCAATCCTTCCGATATCTTCGACACCGTTCGTAATCTGACTTCCAGTGCTGGAGATAGTGGCACGGGAGGGATTGAGCGACTCGATTAATTTAAGGATTTGATATGGCTCAAAAGAAGTTCGTCATCATTGACGGGCATGCGCTCATTTACCGTGGGTATTATGCATTGCCACCTTTGTCGACCAAGAAAGGGGAGTTGGTGAATGCGGTGTATGGGTTTACTACCATTTTGTTGAACATGCTGCAGAAATTGCGGCCGGATTATTTGGCGGTGTCGTTTGACTTGAAGGGTCCCACGTTTCGGCACGAGGCGTATGAAGATTACAAGGCTACTCGTAAGGAGACTCCGGATGATTTGATCTCGCAGGTGCCGCGCATTCGACAGGTAGTGGGGGCGTTTCAAATCCCGGTATTTGAAAAAGAAGGGTTTGAGGCGGACGATTGCATTGCCACTCTGGCGAAGAAGATTGAGAACTATCCGGAGGTGGATTTGTTGATTTTGACCGGAGACATGGATTTAACCCAGTTGGTAAACGAACAGGTGAAGGTTTTGTCGCCGTTGACCGGGTTCAATGAAGTGAAGACGTACGATGCCGATGCGGTGGTCGAGAAATATGGGGTTCGTCCGGATCAAATGGTGGATTATAAGGCGCTGGTTGGGGATACGAGTGACAACATCTTGGGTGTGCAGGGTGTCGGGAAAAAGACTGCCGCTAAATTGCTTCAGGAATATGAAACATTGGAGGGGATTTTTGAACATTTGGACGAAATTAAGGGGGCGCTGCATGACAAATTGGAATTCGGGGAGGATGTGGCTATGAAATCGAAGGAATTGGTGCAATTGCGATTTGATGCACCGATGGATTTTGACTTAGAAGCGTGCACAACACATGAAGTGGATGGAACTCAAATTCGATTGTTGTTTGGTGAATTGGAATTCAGTCGACTCATTCAAAAGTTCGAAGATTTGCAGGATATGTGGCAGAAAGAAAACCAAACAACGCTGTTTTAAGTTGCCTCTGCCGAGGAAATGTTTTGGGGTGATATTTTGACGATGAGCATGTTGAGCGATGGCTGTTTTTTGGCTTCCTTAAGCGGAAAACTGTGCTTCCATGGTGAACTTTGATTTTGCCAAGTTTTTTGGACGATTTGAACGCGAATTTTTGAGC
>CAZEDN010000104.1:1439-4493 GCA_964510905.1 uncultured Candidatus Peribacteria bacterium | reverse complement strand
CGCGCAGAATTTGGGCAGGCCCATCAACGCAAGGTACTCGACCATTACAGTGCCGACTTGATCGACCATCTACTCACCGTGGCGGTCACGCTCACCCTCATTACGTACAGTCTCTACACAGTTCTCGGAGTGGAATCGCCCCTCGCGATCTACTCCATCTTCTTCGTACTCATAGGAATTTTCCGCTACCTTTTCATCATTTATCAATCCAAAAGAAGCGAATATCCTGAAAAAATCATCGTTTCTGATAAGATAATCATCGCTGCGATCCTGGGATGGATCGTTTTCATGTATCTCATTTCTTATTAATCCATAATGCAACACTATCTCGTTACCGGAGGAGCCGGATTCATGGGGATCAATTTCGTCCGTTTCCTTCTTAAAAAGGGACACAAAGTCCGCTCATTGGATAAAGTTCCCTTCGATTACCCCGAAAAAGACCAAATCGAAATTGTCACCGGCGACATCCGCGACGAAAAAGTGGTGGATAAAGCGATGGAAGGAATCGGCGTCGTCATTCACTGCGCCGCAGCACTCCCGCTGTATTCCGCAAAAGACATTTTTAGTACCGACATCGACGGCACACGCAACGTGCTCAAAGCCGCCGAAAAGCATAACGTTGATCGCGTGGTACACGTCTCGTCCACAGCCGTGTATGGGATCCCCGACCATCATCCCCTCATCGAGGACGACAAACTTCACGGGGTCGGCCCCTACGGAAAAGCCAAAGTCGCAGCCGAAGCGGTCTGCCTTGAATACCGCAAAAAAGGCATGTGTGTCCCCATCGTGCGCCCCAAATCGTTCATCGGGCCGGAACGCCTCGGTGTATTCGCGCTTTTTTACGACTGGGCCAAAGATGGTAAAAACTTCCCCATGATCGGAAGCGGCAAAAACCGTTATCAGTTGCTCGACGTCGAAGATCTCTGCGAGGCCACGTACCTCTGCGCCACCCTCGACAAGGAGATCGCCAACGACACGTTCAACATCGGTGCCAAAGAGTTCACTACCATGAAAGAGGACTATCAAGCGGTCCTCGACAAAGCCGGCTTTGGGAAACGCATCATCGGATTTCCGGCCTGGCCCATGATCTGGACGTTACGATTTTTAGAGCTTCTACACCTGTCGCCATTGTACAAGTGGGTGTACGAGACCGCCTCCAAGGACTCATTCGTCTCCATCGAAAAGGCCGAAAAAATCTTAGGATACGCGCCAAAACACTCCAACAAAGACGCCCTCGTTCGCAACTACGAATGGTACCTTGAAAACCTCAAAAACTTCGAAAACGCTTCAGGCGTTTCACACCGCGTCCCTTGGAAACAGGGGATTCTCAAAGTCGCTAAAATCTTTTTCTAATGAAGCCCATCGCACTCACTTATCTCGCCATCGCGCTCCTTCTCAATAGCACCGCCAACGTCTTCTTAAAGATCGGTGCCGGCAAAATGGAGTACAAAGGGTTAAACCTCGTCGAACTGGTCACGCACAACTTTATGGCGATTCTTGGGATCTTCCTGTTTTCGGTCAACGTCATCTTTTATTTCCTCGCGCTACGGTCCGTGCCCATCTCCACCGCGTACCCGGTCATGGTCATCGCGAGCTTTTTGATCATCAATCTTTTCGCCTACTTTTATTTCAATGAAAACATTCACGCCATGCAAGTGGTGGGATATTTTCTGATCGTTGCCGGGCTCATCCTCGTCTTTTATTTCACCGAAAACGTCACCGCGTAAATGACTTCTCTCGACAAACTCAACGTCAAAAGCATCAAAAACCGAGTTGTTCTTTTGGACATCGACGGAACGCTGACCTCAGACGGGGACAGCAAGATCGAAGAAGGCATCACTCAAAAAGTGGCGGAGCTCAAAGCCAACGACAATAAAATCTATCTCTGTTCCAATAAAAAGGATCATTACCGCAATCGCGGCATGGCCAAGTTTTTGGGCGTGAGTTATCTCGAAACCGACATGCGAAAACCGAACTGGCGCATCAAGAAACTCATCACACCCAAAGACAAAAAACGCATCGTCATCGGCGACAAATACCTCACCGACGGGCGGTTTGCGAAAGCGATCGGCGCCGAATTCGTTCGAGTGGGCCGCGTGCGAGCGCTCAAAGAAAACGTCATCACCAAAGCGATCTACCGAATCGACGATCTTTTTAATGACCTTCTCGGCGGATGAAAAATCTCACACTCTCGATCATTCTCATCGGTTACAACAGTAAAAAATTTCTCAAGCCATGCCTGGAGGGAATCAACGCACAAAGGTTTAAAGATTTCGAAACGATTTTTATCGACAACGCCTCATCGGATGGATCAGCGAGTTATGTAAAGAAACATTTTAAGAAGGTCAAAGTGGTCGCCAACAAGGACAACATTGGATATGTGGGCGCGGCAAATCAGGGCATCCAGCTCAGTCATGCCAAATACGTGATGATCCTCAATCCCGACCTCATCCTCGCGCCAGATTACCTCAAGAAAATCATCACCAAACTGAACAAGGACAAAAAAATCGGTGCCATCACCGGAAAAATCCTCAAATACGACTTCGCCAAAAAGAAAAAAGTGAACGTGATCGACACCACCGGCCTGTACTGTTACCGAAATCGTCGGATCATCGATCGCGGCCAAGGACTCCAAGACGAAGGCCAATACAACAAAGAAGAGGAGGTATTCGGTGTATCCGGCGCCGTGCCAACATATCGCCGAGAAGCACTCGAGGACACCAAACTGCCCATGCTCACCAAATCGCGCAAAAGCGCATACACCGAATTACCGTTCGAATACTTAGACGAAGATTTTTTCATGTACAAAGAAGACATCGATCTATCCTGGCGGCTCCGCTTACGCGGCTGGAAGTGCACTTACCTTCCACAAGCGGTGGGATACCACGGACGAGGGACCGGCGTGCTCAAACGGTTCACGCACTGGGAGGTATACAAAGGACGCCGCCACTTGAACCGATTCCAAAAGCATTATGCCTACCGAAATCAACGCCTCATGCAGGTCAAAAATGAACAGTGGACGAACCTGTTGCGCGACCTTCTCCCCATTTTCTT
>CAZEDN010000104.1:0-1429 GCA_964510905.1 uncultured Candidatus Peribacteria bacterium | reverse complement strand
ACCTTATTTTAGGGTATATAATGATACGAGAACCGTATTCATTG
Organism: uncultured Candidatus Peribacteria bacterium; assembly: GCA_964510905.1. Lineage (GTDB taxonomy): Bacteria > Patescibacteriota > Gracilibacteria > UBA1369 > UBA12473 > CAZEDN01. Next base: position 1,385 of record CAZEDN010000104.1, on the reverse strand, counting down.
AAGGCGCTATGAAAGTTCTGGTTAAAACTCCCGCACGCCCTCAGAAAACGACGGCTGATCATGCGCCGCAAAAAGGTGAGCGCAAAAAAAATGCATAAATGGCTCAAATGAAAGCATTCCAAAAAATATTCGATCAAAGTGCCCTCTCTGTGATGCTCCTCGTACTCACTGATCTGGTGTGGGGCGGAGCGGCCTTCTTGCTTTCGTACTACATCCGTAACGACCTCATGGGTCCCGCCATCCAACCGCTCAGCGAATATTTAAAGGCCATGCCGGTCGTCGCGCTGATCTTGGTCATAACATTTTATTCATTTGGATTGTACGAACGCAGCCGACGCACCACGCGCATCAGTGAAATGTACAATCTGTTTCGCGCGATCACTCTCGTATGGTTGCTCGTGATGGCCGCCTCGTTCCTCTACAAGTACGACTATTCCCGTATTTTGGTGGTGCTGTTTTATGGCTTAGGCATGGTGTTCATGATTGCGGGGAGACATCTGTTGCGCACCATTTTTCAATGGCTTCATAAGAAAGGGATCGGCGTAACCAGAGTGCTGATCATCGGGGCCGGAAAGCCCGGAAAACAAGTGGCCGAAAAACTCAAAAAATACGACGAATTCGGGTACCGCATCATCGGCTTCCTCGACGATCACGCCAAACGCAAAGGTATCGCCAACCTCCTTGGCAAGACAAAAGACCTCCTCAAGCACATCACCACACATCGCATCCAAGAAGTGTACGTGGTAGATCCAAGCATCTCTCACGAGCGCATACTAGAAATGATCCACGCCTGCGACAAAACCAAGGTAAAATTCAAAGTCATCTCTGGCCTATTTGAAATCGTCACCGGCGACATCGATCTAAACGAATTGGAAGGACTCCCCAGCCTCAATCTTCGCAAAAACAAGACCGGATTCATCTACCGGATCGTCAAACGAATCATGGATATCCTCTTATCTTTAATCGGTTTGGTCCTATTTTTGCCGTTTTGGGTGTTGGTCGCCATCATCATCCGACTTGAATCCAAGGGGCCCATCGTGTTCGCACAAAAACGTGTTGGGAAAGAGGGGGAAACGTTCGTCCTGTACAAGTTCCGCACCATGCACGCCGATGTGGACCCGCAGGCCAGCGCCCCTAAGAATCAAAAGGATAAACGCATCACCCGAGTGGGACGCCTGCTCCGCAAGACCAGCATCGACGAGATTCCCCAATTCTGGAATGTACTCAAAGGCGAAATGTCGCTCGTTGGTCCACGACCCGAAATGCCCTTCATCGCCAAAACCTACACCGAATGGCAAAAACGCCGCCTCGATGTTAAACCCGGGATCACCGGATTGTGGCAGATCCTCGGCCGAAAAGACCTCCCGCTACACGAAAATATTGAG
>CAZEDN010000103.1:0-4506 GCA_964510905.1 uncultured Candidatus Peribacteria bacterium | reverse complement strand
GTGTCCACATCAGAAAAGCTTTGGGCAAGTGCGACTGCACCAGTTCCAACCACCATGGTCAGAAGGGCAGCTACACCCATCCCAGCAATGAGTCTGCGTAACTTTTCCATATTTGCGGGTTAAGGATTAATAAATAAAAAACAAAAAAGGATATAATTCGAGGTGAGATCGAGCCCCACCTTGCGTAACAGAAAATATTCCAACGTCTATTTTTTCCACATATTCTTCCTGATGGAGCCGCTTTGGCTCCAACCATCACATGTATCCCGTTATTTCAAGGAACAAATTCTCTCCTTTCAATCGTTCGTATACCGATAACTCATCTGATGCTCTTTTGTTTCAACTTTAGGAGTGACAAGAAGTAATTTTATGGCTTGATGTTCTTGGTAGCCCCAACGGGAGTCGAACCCGTGTCTCCACCGTGAGAGGGTGGTGTCCTAGGCCACTAGACGATGGGGCCTTGCTGTGTAACCCGTTGGGAGATTTTGGATTACCTTATGAACCTTATAGAATTCTGTAAACCTTTTCAATCCCTTTTTCGCTTTGTTAAGCCAAAAACTCAACCTCAAAAACGTTTTTATTTTTTTGTTAGCTAGTCAACACTCAATGTTGCTTGACTACCCAATGCTGCTTTTTTGTTTATTTAAAGGCTATAGTTGTATATCAATTTCGATAATTTTGAAAGGGATTTTTCGCAATCGACTTATCAACATTTTATCCACAATTTTTACACAATTTTTTGACAAGGTGACCATGTTCATTTCCGACTAGTCAATTTTTTTAATGATTGGGTTTTTGTTTTATTAAAGCTATTTAACCGCCTTTACCTCTATTGCTTTTTTGACTAGTCATGGTGAAATGTGGCGAAGTATACTTTGCCCAATCGCCTTATCAAAAACTTTGTTGATTAATCAACGCCCGCTTTCGACTAGTCAAAGCCATTTTTCCAACCTGCTAATGGTCTCTTTTCTACGCATCGCTTGCGATGCTCTTCTTTTTAGCTGGTCAACTGTTCTTTTTCTCCTTCTGTAAGAGCAAAACTGCCATTTTTGCCCCTCCTGTAACTTTGCTTTACTTAATTTTTTATTATGTTATAATTGTTTCCTCTGTTCCTTTCTGCAAACCTCTGCTAATATCATTTCGTTATGAACAAAGATCTATACTCTGTATTAGGAGTGGAGCGCAACGCGACTGACCCTGATATCAAGCGTGCGTACCGCAAATTGGCCCAGAAGTATCACCCGGATGTTAATAAAGGGGATGCGGATGCTGAGCTCAAGTTTAAGGAGGTAAACCTGGCGTACGAGGTCCTTTCGGATAAGAAGAAGCGAACTCAGTACGATCAGTTTGGGGCGGCTGGTGGACCGGGTGGAGCCGGAGGGTTCCCCGGGGGTGGATTTGCAGGCTTTGACCCTTCTGATTTTGGAGGAAATTTTGCAGATATCTTTGAAACATTTTTCGGAGGAGCGGCTCCAGGGGCGACTCGTGCTAAAAGAGGGGGTCCTCAACCTGGAAATGACATCGAAACTGCCCTGTCACTCAAATTTGAGGAGGCGGTCTTTGGCGTTGAAAAAGAGCTGGAGCTCACCAAAGCGGATACCTGCCCTCATTGTAAAGGGAAGGGCGCTGAACCTGGAACTTCTCTTGTGAGTTGTAATGAATGTCAGGGAACTGGACAAATACGCTCAACGCGTCAGACCATTTTGGGACAGGTTCAGACCGTTCGAACGTGTTCAACCTGTGAAGGACTGGGACAAACCCCTGAAAAGAAGTGTGCAAAATGTCATGGTCAGATGCGAACACGCCAGAAGAGTCGCGTGACGGTCAAGATTCCGAGTGGGATTGAAAATGGAGCAACGATTCGACTCCAGGGGAAGGGAGAGGCGGGAACGCATCATGGGAAATATGGAGATCTTTACCTTCATATACAGGTTAAGCCACACCCGAAATTTGAGCGTCATGGGTATGATGTCTACTCAATAGAAAAAATTCATCTGGTTCAGGCGGTTTTGGGCGATACGATTTCTATTGAAACGGTTCATGGGAAGGTGGACCTTAAAATCCCTACTGGAACGCAAAGTGAACAGACCTTTAAGGTTAAGGGTCACGGCGTCCCGCACGTTCGTGGTACGGGGAAAGGGGATCATTACGTTAAGATTGAGGTGGAAATCCCGAAAAAGCTCAGCCGACGCGAGAAGGAGCTTTATAAGGAGCTTCAAAAGGAGTCGGGACGCTAGGGCCTGTCCACGCTAAATCTTGCCCCCTAATGGGAATTGGTTTACGATATCCATATGAATATCGTTCTTTCCTGGGATTTATTTATTGTTGTCTTCTTCACGATCATCATCGCCTACAGTTTTATTGTGGGGAGGAATCAGACACTGAAGATCATCATTGGGACGTACATCGCCACTCTGACTGCGGATGGTGTATCCAATCTGGTACAGCAGTATTTGGGAGGGCCGAATCCGGTTTTAAAGTTTCTGGGTGGGCCGAATGCGGATGAAATTTTGATCAGCATGAAGATCTTCCTCTTTATTATAGTGATCGTGATTATTGCGGTACGTGGTGGATTTGTTGTATCTATTTTGAGTGAGCACAATATGATCGTGCGGCTGTTCATGACCTTTTTGTTTGGAGTACTGAATGCGGGGCTGCTCGTGAGCACCCTCCTATTGTATGTATCGGGGCTTTCGTTGATCGGAGCGGATCAGATTGGAACGACCAGTACACTGGGAAGTGATTCGATTTTTGTTCAACTGATGATCGATAATTATAGTCTGTGGTTCTCGTTGCCGGCGATTGCGTTGGTGGTGCTGAGTTTTGTCGAGGGTGAGAGGTTTGAAGAGTAGGGTAAGATTCCGATATTTCTCTCGCAACTGGAGGGATTCTTTTCGGATACATGATCCTCATAGAATCCCTCTCACTTACGTGGGACGTTTGTTCGAGAAACACCGGAACCCTACTCCTCCTCACCCTAGAAAGAGTTTTGTTTTGCAAAAGATCCAGTCTTGTATTAAAGTGGCGTGGGTCAGTAGCTCAGGGGCAGAGCGGCGGCCTTTTAAGCCGACAGTCGTGGGTTCGATTCCCACCTGACCCACCACACGTGAAGAGGACGAAGTCCTAATTCGCGTTTTTCCTATACGTGATCTTTGATTCTATTACTGAAGTGTGCTCCGCGGTGGAGCGGAATTCTGAAGTGTGTTTGACTATTGAATGATCACCTTGTCACGTTTTTCACCGGTGAAATTCTGGACTTTTTAGTGTTTTCTGGTGAGGCGTGCAAAAGTCACCCTGGGGTGACTTTATCGCAATGGACGCGCCCCTCGGAGCACCTTCATTAAGCCGAAAATCAACACTTGATTAGTCAACGATTATCCGCTATAACACGTGTTGCCTACCCAAAATTTTGACTAGTCAACATGGCAAAGAGCCAATACCTCAGCCTTCAAGATTCGGCTTTGTTATCAGGAAAATCGGCCCAAACGATTCGTCGGCTTATTAAAGGTAATAAAGTGCGGTATCGAAAATACAAGACGCCGCAAGGGTTTACTTATTTGGTGGAGAAGATGAGTTTGGTCAAGCACTTTGAGTTGGAGGATGAAAAACCTCAAGAAGAGGTGGAAGCGGGTGAGTTGGTGGAAGAATTTGATCCGGATGAAAATGTGAAGGAAGCGGCAAAGGAGGCTCCGGTGGTGGAAGAGGTGAAAAAGTATGAGCAAGCACGACCATCTACTGCCTCGCGGCCTTTCAATGGCACGGCGGGCGATGCGGGTTCGGCTCAGTTTCAGACCGTGGTTACGCAGCTCGTTCAACAACATCGCGAAGACAAAAAGCGTTTGTTCGAACTTTTGGAAATGTTTCAAAAACGTATTTTGGTATTGGAGGATCAACTCAAACAATTGGAGCCTCCTAAACGCAAAAAGCGTCGTTTTCTTTTTTGGTAAGCCATTTCTGGGTATTTTGTAATGAAAATGCAGCTTTGCCGTTAATTTAAGTGGTTCTTTGACGTATAATCGGTGCGTGAATGCTGAAGACGAACTTCAACTCGTGCGCGACGCGCAAACCAATGTTGAAAGCTTTGAAAAGCTTTACGATCTTTATTTCCCCAAAGTGTATGGATTTGTGATGGGGAAAATTCAGAATCGAGATTTCACGGAAGATTTGGTTAGCGAGATCTTTATTAAAATTTTGGAAGCGTTGCCGCGGTATGAATTTCGTGGACTGCCGTTTGGGGCTTGGGTGTTTCGAATCGTTCGAAACCATCTCAAGGATTATTACAAACGAGCTAGTCGCGGTACGTTTGGTCAGTTGGAAGATGCGGATTGGATCAAGGATGAAGATTCGCTCAAAGATCCAGTCAAAACCGCCAAGACCAGTCAATTGCGATCGCAGTTGATTCGTTCATTTCACGTTCTCACCGAGCTTGAGGAGGAAGTCGTCCGCCTCAAATACTTCTCTGAACTTTCTAATCAAGAGGTTGTCTTTTTGTTAATAGCTAGAGGT
>CAZEDN010000102.1:0-4511 GCA_964510905.1 uncultured Candidatus Peribacteria bacterium | reverse complement strand
CAGTGAGCTGTTACGCACTCTTTAAAGGGTGGCTGCTTCTAAGCCAACCTCCTGGTTGTCTGAGGAATCTGACATCCTTTCCCACTGAACTTCCATTAGGGACCTTAGACGACGGTCTGGGCTGTTTCCCTTTCGTCCGTGGCACTTTGCTGTCACGGACTGACTCCTGTGTAATACACAACGGTATTCGAAGTTTATCTCGGTTTGGTAGACTTATTTCGTCCCCTAGCCGAAACAGCGCTCTACCCCCGTTACTTAACGCACAAGGCTAGCCCTAAAGCTATTTCGAGGAGAACCAGCTATCGCCAGGTTCGATAGGAATTTCTCCGCTACCCACAGCTCATCCCACCATCTTGCAACATAGTTGGGTTCGGCCCTCCAGCAACTGTTAAGTTACCTTCAGCCTGGCCATGGGTGGCTCACCTGGTTTCGGGTCTAGTGCATGAGACAAAAAAACGCCGGTTAAGACTCGCTTTCGCTATGGCTTCGGGTAAATCTCCCTTAACCTGCCCCATACAGCTAACTCGTTGGCCCGTTCTACAAAAAGTACGCAGTCACACCATAAATGATGCTCCTACTCCTTTTAAGCAAAGAGTTTCAGAAACTATTTCATCCCCCTACCCGGGGTGCTTTTCACCTTTCCCTCGCGGTACTTGTACACTATAGATCTCAGAGTCTATTTAGCCTTGGATGGTGGTCCACCCAGATTCAAGCCGGATTACACGTGTCCGACCCTACTTAGGAACCTATTCAACTCAATACATTGTTTTCACCGACGGGGCTGTTACCCTCTATGGCGACCCTTTCCAGGGATCTTTGGTTAACAATGCAGCAAATTGTCAGCATCATCAGCTACTGATAATAGGCCCTACAACACCACTACGGAAACGGCTGATACCTATCACGCCGTAATGGTTTAGGCTGTTCCCTTTTCGCTCGCCACTACTAAGGGAATCTCTAAATTGATTTCTTTTCCACAGGTACTAAGATGTTTCAATTCCCTGTGTGTCCGTCCCGCAAAAGCAGGACAACTCCGCATAACCGGAGCTGGGTTCCCCCATTCGGAAATTCTCGGGTCAAAGCTTGCTTAACAGCTCGCCGAGACTTATCGCAGTTAGCCACGTCCTTCATCGGAACTCTGAGTCGAGGCATCCACTCTTCGCTCTTTTTACAACTTGATTGTAACGTACAACCTTTAACGTGCTATTTCTATAAATCGCATGAAATTGATTGATTATTGACCATCACGCGAACCAGAGTTGTAGTCTGATACGCGTAATTTAAAATTGATTTTTGCCGATGTTTCAAGGATCTTTGTCCCCTTACTCTGTTTCGCAGAGTGGAAACAAAAAGGGTGTGCTTTCATGCACACCCTCAAACCTTAAATGGGTTCGATCGCCTACGGCTTAACCTGTTTTAAGCTCGAGGGTGGACAAGAAAATATGTTCATAAGCGGAAAGAGTATAGGGGTGGCCCAGATCAAAGTCAACACTTTTTTAAGGGCCTATTTGCGGTGCGGGAGATAAGGATGGAAGAGGTCAAATTTTTTCAGTTCAAGGAAGGACGACGAAGGAATACCCGTAGGGTATTTCGAGAAGAAGTGACGCTGAAATGGAAAATTTTGACTCTTTCCGCAAGGATGGACTCTGGAAATACCGCCTTTATTGTTACTCGTTGCTATCGTACCTTATAGGTACGATACGCGCCTCGCGCCTCAAATTCGTCATTTCCAGAGTCCACCATTTTTACCTCCCGCACCGCAAACAGGCCCTAAGTAAAATTTCAGGTTACGCGTGCCCAAAAAATCGTCCCAGGTTTTCCAAGAACCACGACTGTAGCGTCCCGGTTGCCCACATGATGCCCAGCAAAAACATCGCAATGCCCAAAAGAAGCAAAAACGTATACGTTCCTCCACTTCCCAAATATTGATCCGCAAAACCCACATCCCCAATCACACCCTTCACGCGCTCCCTAAAGATGACCAAAAGGACACCCCCCACCGAAATCAAAATTCCAATAACAAACGTCATAAAACAGATTAGATCCCACTCATTAAAACAGAAATTCCACTTCCTTCCAACAGATTGGGTATTGACAAATAAAGAAAAATGGATAAACTAAATATCTTAACCCCATACTATGTCCTCACCCGATTCCAGCGAACGATCTTGGGAAGAGACATCCGCTGTTCCTTTCCCCTCACCCGATGCGCATGAAATGGTTAAATTGAGTAAGGTTTTAGAGGAACTCCGCGATCGCTATGCGGTCAGTCGTTCTAGGCTATCGGGAGGAACAGAGCTATCAAACGTCGAATGGGCGACCCATGCCATGGCAACCGAAAAAGAACGTAACCGAATCGATACCATACAAGAAGTGATCCGTCAGCTCCGCATCGGCGTAAGAGACCTCAATCGCCACATGAACGTAGGCGTCACAGAAGGTTGGCTCCCCTATTTCATCGAGCAGACGGTCGAACCCAATGGAGCAGACCAATATCGCATCAACCAAGTCCGTCTCGCCTTTTTGAGACGAGTACTCTCCGCAAGGCCAAGCACCCGTCTCATTCAAAGTCTTGACCAAGAAGCCACCGATTCCTCAAGTGGGTAAGTCGATGGGAAATGCACCACTCCATACTCCCCTTTCGCCCGCAACTCATCCTTAATTTCGGCCACTTTTTTAAAATACTCCTCCTCTGAATACGGCTGATTAAAGATATGAAATTTCTTTCGAACCAATCCCGCACAACCAAAACAGTGCTGACTATCCGATACAAACTCACAATACTCCAAATCTCGCGACCGAATACACATATAACAAAAATTACAGTTGTAGAGTTGATGTGAACTCGAGATTTCGTAACACAACTCAGAATCTTCCAAAATCGCAACATCCCAGGAATCTTTCATATTTTTACACTCCAAAAGATAACCCACATCCTGGCATTCCGAGGTATCAAAACACTCATGAGCCCGCTGCGAATGATAGATATAATCCCCCGTACAATCCTCACTGTTATGAATCTGTGCATACAAACGAGGTAACGTCTGTTTGAGTTCTTGAAAACGCGCCCAAATTTCCTGCGGCTTCAACGCCTTCACCTTCTCCTCATATTGCTCCTTTAAAAGGGGCTGATTGAAGAGATGATACTTCTTTTTACGAAGACCGACACAACCAGTACACGACTCACAACCCTTCAGATCATAACCAAAATCACAGTCCCGACAGTTATCGCAATCCTGCAAATACGTGCAGTTATAACAATGCTTCAATTGCAAACACTCATAACACAGTTGGCAATCTGCGATGTGATCACAATCGACACAATCGGTGTTGTCATAAAAATCTCGCCCATACATACAATCCTCATTGTGAATCGCATTCATGATCAAATAGCAGTTCTTGCACTGATCGGTCGCAAAAGTGTATTCGCTGTTGAGCGCCTGGAGCTGGAGCATCCCTAGGCGTGGACCATTCAACTGAACTTTTTTGAGCTCGGCGAGAAAATCCATGGCCATAGTATACCAAAAAATGGTAATCTATTACCAAGTATTGACAAAATTCGTAATAAGTGTAAAATAGCAAACCACTATTAACCACGGCCATTTCATGGATCACGTCGATTTAGGCGAACGCACAGCCACGGGAGCATTCCTTGCCGCAAATGGAGATGAGCGCGAAGATCCCAACCACACCACGCTGGAGCAACTACTTAATGATTGGGAGGAAGATACCAGGAGTAATCTCCCCAGTGGCCCCTTTGAGCCTAAAGAAGCGCCCGAGGGAGAAGTGCCTGAGGGAGAAACTTTGATTCTAAGTAGTGAAGATCTAAATGGAACCGTCTCCAATGTGGTGGAAGCACGCACCCACACTACATTGAGGCTCATTCAAAAAACACGACGAGTCCTTGCCGCACAAACTGACCTAATTGTGTCTGCCAAGATAGGCACTGGACTTCCCATGCGCCTAGACGGAGCCATCAAACCAATCATGAAACATGGTCGCCAATGGTGGGAAATCAACGAAACAGAATTCAGAGCAAGAATCGCTAGCGTACAAGAAGAGTTGCTCTGTTCAGATGATGCCAACCGACCAAAAGAAGCCCCTACACGAAAAGTCTATCCTATGGTCACTTATGGCGTTTTGAGTGATCGCATCCCTTACTTGAGCCATTACCCCGAATGGGAATTCCCAGAAGAGGAATCTGAAATGTGATTTCTGGTGGAGCTGAAGGGATTCGAACCCTTGACCCCCTGGTTGCAAACCAGGTGCTCTGGCCAACTGAGCTACAGCCCCGTAATCGGAATGTAAAGTGAGGGACAAGACCACGAAGTGGTCGATTCTTGAGTGAGAGTGGCGAGGGAAGCTCGCTTACCTAAGCCATTCGAACGAAAGAATCATAAGGCCGTGAAGCGGCCTGGTCCCGAACTGTCAAATTGCAGTGGAGGCGTGCATAGTCTCCTTTTGGAGAGGCTACAGCCCCGTAGTTGAAACTTTGGTGGGCGAGGGAGGAC
>CAZEDN010000101.1:0-4678 GCA_964510905.1 uncultured Candidatus Peribacteria bacterium | reverse complement strand
CAAAATTGAACACTTTCCCCATATGTGAAACCGGATGGCCGTGGGTTAGGTGACCTCCGTGTGATAGATCCATTCCTAAAATAGTGTCCCCAGGCTTCATCAATCCAAAATAGACCGCTTGATTCATTGGAGATCCAGAAAGTGGCTGTACATTTGCGTGGTCGGCGCGGAATAATTTTTTGGCGCGTTCAATTGCTAGTGTTTCGATCACATCTGTGAACTCTTGCCCTCCATAATAACGTCGCCCGGGATATCCTTCTGAATATTTATTTGTAAAGACCGACCCGTTTGTTGCAAGCACTTCTGAATATGTATAGTTCTCGGAAGGAATTAGTTCGATTCCTTTTTTTTCGCGGGCTTCTTCGCCAATGATGGCATTGTAAATATCAGGATCGTTTTTTTGGAGATCCTTCCAGTTTTGGGTCGGGTTCGGCATTTTTTATTATGGGTTAGGGGGTGATTATACGATTTTCCGTGACAATGGTTTGGACCGGAATATCGTGGGGGTCCGTTGGGATTTTGGGCGTGAGTTGCAATTCGTAGGCCAAACCGATTGTAGGCGCAGGATGATCTTTTAGCAAGTGGTCGTAATATCCTTTCCCATAGCCCAATCGATGGCCGGTTTCGTCAAATGCCACTCCTGGTACGATGATCAGATCGATGTGATTGGGGTGGCAGGCGACTCGTTCGTTGTGATGGACTTCAAGGATGCCAAAATGGCCTTCGGTGAGGTCTTCCCATTTTTCGAGATGGAACAGTTCGAGGTGTTTTGTGTCGGGATCGATTGTGGGGACGCAAATCGTTTTGTGGGGGAGGGTTTTGTGTATGAGTGCGTGAGTGTCGACTTCTTCGTGATTGGAGACGTAGAAAAGTACGATTTCGGCGCTTTGGAAGGTGTCGAGCGATTCGATGCGCTCGGCAATGGCTGCGTCTTTGTGGATACGCTCTTCTTCGGAGAGCGTTTGCCGTTCTTGACGGATTTGCTTTCGGAGGGCCTGTTTTTCTTCTGTTGAAGGGGTCACGTTGCTATTGAATCATGCCTTGGGATTTATTACAATCTGTCATACTAGTTAACTAAAAAATTATGAAAAAAAGTTTATTGTTTGGTGTTTTGGCGGGGGCGTTAGTGTGTGGCCTTTTGGGGGGAGCAATTTCGAGTTATTGGTTGATGGGGAGTATGGATTTTTCGGAATTTGAAATGACGACGTATGTGGAAGAGTCGGAGCTCATTGAGGCGCAGCAAACGGTGGCCCCGTCGGTTGTGAGTATTATTCAGTATGTGAATTTACAGGATGTACGTGAGCAGATTTTTTATGGGACGGATTTGTTGGAATTGAGTGGGGGGACCGGGTTTATTGTGGATCCTTCGGGAATTGCATTGACGAATAAGCATGTGGTGAGCGATTCAAAGGGGCAGTATGTTGCGATCATGAATGATGGGACTGAATTGGATGTGATGGTGGAAGCGATGGATACGGGGAACGATTTGGCGATCATTCGGTTGTTGGGAGCAACGGATCCGTTGCCTTATGCGGACTTGGGTGATTCTTCTGAATTGGAGGTTGGACAGCAAGTTTTAGCGATCGGTAATGCGTTGGCTGAGTATGAGAACACGACGACCGCAGGGATCATCAGTGCTACAGGGCGCAAGATTGTGGCGTCTGATGGTGCTGGCCAATTGGAGACGTTGTTTGGACTCATTCAGACCGATGCGGCCATCAATCCGGGGAACAGTGGGGGACCGTTGGTTAATCTGGCGGGACAGGTGATTGGGATCAATACGGCGGTGGATGCAGAGGCGGAAGGCATTGGTTTTGCGATTCCGATCGATGATGTGGTTTCGGCCCTGGAAAGTTGGCAGGCTACTGGAGAAATTGTTCGGCCCATGCTGGGTGTGCGTTATATTATTTTGACCAAAGCAAAAGCGCGTGAAATTGGGTTTGAAGGGGTGGACCATGGGGCTTTGATCGTTGGGAATCCTAGGACCGGTGATTTGGCAGTGGTGGCGGGAAGTGCGGCGGATCAAGCGGGGTTTCAGGAACGAGATATTGTTTTAGCGGTGGATGGAGAGGAGATTGGGATGGAGTACACGCTTCAAGATGCGGTCACTCATCATCAGGTTGGAGACGTTATTTCATTACAGGTTTGGCGAGAGGGTCAAACGTTTGATGTTGAAGTTGAATTGACTAGACAGGTCGAAACACAGTAGAATCGGCGAGTCCTTTAACAAAGTGGGGCCGAAAGGTCGTAGCTCGCCCAGGTGGCGGAATTGGTAGACGCGCTAGCTTGAGGGGCTAGTGAGATCTTTTTTCTCGTGGAGGTTCAAATCCTCTCCTGGGCACCACAAGTGTTGGCGATTAGCCTCTCCGTCCGGAGACTGCCTCGTCCTCGCTTCAAATGATCCTTTAAAAAGCTATCGCAACTAGCGTTGCGATTCGTTTCTCTCTCAAGTTGCTTAGGTAAGCAAGCTTCCCACGCAACTTTTGATCGAAACGAGGCACTTCGTGCCAACGCTTTTGTTTAGCCCCATTCTCACTGCGGGCGATTAGCTCAGTTGGCTAGAGCGTCTGGTTTACACCCAGAAGGTCGCTGGTTCGAGCCCAGCATCGCCCACCACTTCGGATAACTTTTCCCAGAACGGATCCTTTTAACCTGTTGAGGGGTCATTTTTGATGGTGTAAGCCTAAGGTCAGCTTCGGACTCTAGCTTTTTGAAGGCTAAGTACTCTTTTCCAATGTCTAAAGCCAAAAAGCCGTCTTTTAGAACAAGGTTCGATCCAATTTTTGAAAAGATGTATCGCTTCTCTTTGATGGTGCCCTCGGCGAAGCGCTTAGAAATCCCTTGAACGAACTCCAGTTCCTTTTCAGCTTTTTGGAGCCATTCATCTCGATTAACCTCTGCTTTTTCAAAGCGAACTTTCCATTGTTTACATTCACGCTGCGCTTCCTGCTTCATTACCAAGAACTGTTCTTTCGTAAGTTCCCCATCTGCGCGCATCTCAATGAGTCGTTTAAGCTTCTGTTCAGACTGATCATAGTTTCGTTGAAAGGAATCATTCTCTCTTCTCTTCTCTGAAAACTTTTCCTCATTCAAAAACTTGAGCCACTTGCTTGACCATTGCTCAAAATCAGAATCAATCTCAATTGAATCAAGAATTTTATTGATTTGCTCCTGTAAAGTTTCCTCACGAATTGAAGATTGCTTACAGGGTCCTTTTTTCTTGGTGCAGTGGTAGTAAGTGTAGTAGGTGCCTTTAGCAATCACTTGTCGCGGAATTCTTTTTTTACAACGCAAACAGGCCTTTGGCTTTTTCCCTGATTGGTGTTTGCCACAGTGTGGGCAAATATACTTCACTTTTTCTTGCGCTGTAATCTGGCAACCACATTCGCCACATTTCATGAGGCCAGTAAAAGAGAATTCCATATTACTTTTCGTTTTTCGACAACGCTTCCTTAAAATTTGTTGAGCACGTTCGAATTCCGCCTCCGTGACCAAAGGCTCATGATTGCCCCACCCATGGTTAGGTCCTGAATCAATATAGCCGTAGTAAAAGCAGCTATTGAAGATCCCCTGCAAGGTCGAAACCCTCAACCGCACGCCACCAACCTTCTTCCGTCTAATCGTGCGAAAGCCCCATTCGTCATTAGCTATTTTGCATATTTCTGATAACGAATATTGATCAGTAAGGAGTAAATCCCACATTTTGCGAACTTGATCGAAGCGCTCGGGATCTTTAAGGATAATTTTGCTTTCCTTGTCATTTAAGTAACCCTGTGGTGCCATATGGCAATGCCCGCCTTTTTCGATTTTCGTCTTATTGCCACGCTTCACGTTCCGTGAAAGGTCCAGGCTGTATTGGTTGGCCATGCCGAATTCAATAGTAAGAGGAAGCATGTTATCGGTTGGCAAATAGGTGTTGTAAGGAGTTTTAATGCACTTCAAAGTGCCACTCTGGAGCAAGTAAATAAGATAACCGCCTTCAATAGGATTACGCGCAAGACGGTCTGCTTTCCAAACGAGTAGCGCATTGATATCTCCTGTTTCAACGGCTTTCACCATTTCATTAAAACCTCCACGTTCATTAGGCTTGTGGGCGGTACCTTCGTCCACAAATTCTTTTAGTATTTTGACTTCCAGATTTTTCGCAAGCGCTCGCATCTCATTCCGTTGTGATTCGATAGATAAAATTTGTCTGTCGTTTTCGGAACTCGACTTTCTCAGATAGTCTGCAATTTTTAGACCTTCAAACATGATTGTGCTGTTTATCCAAAGTGGGCGACTCTGCTCCACAACTCGAGCACAAAGCCTTTGTTGTTAGAGTCGCCCAACTTGGACAACAAACCTAGACTTTGTGATGATGAATTGTGGAGCGACCTAATTATGGCCCATTTCATTAAAAATTAAAAGATTACTTAAGTAATGGGGGAGGGCTACATATTTTCAAGCCAATAACGGATCGTTTCTTCACATTCATCCTTATCTTCCTCAGTAAGCTCAAAGGCTTTTTCGGGATGAAAGAAAAATTCCTCAAATTCAGGCACGGAAAAACCCTTCTTTCGCAGAAGTCCCAATTCATCGGCTTTCTGATAAACCTCAAGCACGCCGCAAAAGAAATCCATCTCTTCAAATTCAATAGCTTTGTTTTTAGCGTCCTCAATCAGTTCAAGTAGCACATCAT
>CAZEDN010000100.1:3166-4713 GCA_964510905.1 uncultured Candidatus Peribacteria bacterium | reverse complement strand
TCCACCGTGGGAAATGGTAGTAGAAATTGGCCACGCGGTCCGCTCCATACCAAGGGTAACCCGCAAAATTTTCATCACCACCATCGCCATTCAGCGCCACAGTCACGTGTTCACGCGTTAATTTCGAAACGTAGTACGTGGGCAGCGCCGAGGAATCGGCGTACGGCTCTTCGTACGAATGGACTAAATCATCAATGGTCGACAAGAGATCGTTGGGCTCCACCACAAATTCGGTATGATCGGTCCCAAATCGCTCCGCCACCATCTTGGCGTACGGCAGTTCATTGAAACGCTCATCTTGAGTTTTAAACCCGATAGAGAACGTTTTTACGGGATCTTGGCTGTGCTGCGCCATGAGCCCCACCACTGCACTCGAATCGATCCCACCGGACAAAAAAGCTCCCAGTGGCACATCCGACAAAAGACGCAACTGAGTGGCCTCTTCTAGTTTTGAAACGATACGCTCGCCCCACTCCGCCTCACTCAAATCCAGGGGATGGCGGTAATCGAGGTTCCAGTAGGGCTCGATCTTAAGGTCCGGCCGATCTTTCGAAAGATCCAGCACCAAAGTGTGTGCCGGCGGAAGTTTTTTCACCCCTTTAAATCCCGTTTCAGGATCCGGAACATATTGATACGTCAAAAAGTCATGGATCGCGCCCGGATCCATTTCTTTCGGCACCTCCGGAAGATCGATGAACGCCTTCAATTCCGACGCAAGCACAAAAACATCTTCGCCCATAAAATATTTAAACGGCTTCTTGCCCAAACGATCTCGCGCTCCAAACAGTCGCTTCTTCTTCGCATCCCAAATCGCAAACGCAAACATGCCACGCAAATGCTTCACACAATCCACCCCATACTCCTCATACGCGTGCAAAACCACCTCGGTATCGCTCGAAGACCGAAATGTGTACCCTTTTGCTTCCAACTCTTTTTGAAGTTCGCGGCAGTTGTACGTCTCGCCATTGTAGACGATCCACACACTCTCATCCGCATTGGTCATGGGCATATGCCCCTGTTCACTCAAGTCCAAAATCGCCAATCGCGCCGAACCCAGCCCTACCGTTTTTTCCTCATTGATGTAGACACCAGAATCGTCCGGTCCTCGATGACGAATGGTTTTTACCATCGATCGCAACACCGCCTCTTCGACCGTTTTATTCGGACGCAACGCTAACATTCCTGTGATTCCGCACATAGTAAATTGATTTTAGCACAAATCCCCCCTTCAAAGTTTGCAAATTTTGCGGCAACTCATGTAGCCTAATGACGCTATGAGTTGGTATGGAAAAATCATCAAGCACATAAATTTCCCGATCGGGCTCTACATAAGAGGCCAGGGAAAGTTTTATCAGCATTTTCGTGATCTGGAAAAAAATCAATGGCTCCCCATCGAAGATCTAGAAACATTGCAGTGGAAGCGGCTCAAAAAACTGCTCAAACACGCCAAAAAGAGTCCATACTGGAAGAAAATCCTCAAAGGGAAAACCATCAAATCCATTCAGGATCTCCAAAAACTTCCGGTCATGACGAAGCAGAATTTACAG
>CAZEDN010000100.1:0-3156 GCA_964510905.1 uncultured Candidatus Peribacteria bacterium | reverse complement strand
AAAACGCGACGGGAGGATCCACCGGAGAACCCACTATTTTCTATCAAGATCGTGAGCGAAACTACCATCGCGCCATGGATCAGTTGAGACACGACCGATGGGCCGGATGGGATGTCGGAGAGAAAGTTGGACTGTTGTGGGGTGCCAATCACGATCTTAAGGCGTACACGCGCATTAGTGGGCGCATTGCCAACACTCTCTTCTTTCAGCAAATTCCCCTCGACGCTTTTGAGCTGACCGCAAGCAAGATGAAACGTTATCTCAAAATTCTTAAACGAAAAAAACCGCCCATCATTCAAGCATACGCGCAGGCCATCACTACGTTTGCAGACTTCATCAAGGAAAAGGGATTGTCGGTCAAACCGCTCCAGTTGTGTGGCATCATCTCTTCCGCAGAAAAATTGTATCCCAAGCAACGCAAACGCATCGAAAAAGTGTTTGGATGTCCGGTGTTCGATCGGTACGGCTCACGAGAGGTAGGATTGATCGCCAGTGATTGTGACCATTTTGAGGGGATGCACATCAATGCCGACAACGTATTGGTGGAATTTTTGGACGAAAAAGGAAACCCCGTAAAACCGGGAGAGCTTGGACGCATCGTGGTGACCGATTTATGGAACATGGTAACGCCCTTCATTCGGTACGACACCGGCGACATGGGCACCTCCAAAGAAGGGCAATGTTCCTGTGGGCGAGGCCTTCCTCTCATGAAGGAGGTGGTGGGCCGCGAAAGCGATTTCATCAAATTGCGCAACGGGAAAATGATTCATGGAGAGTACTTCACGCACCTATTCTATGGGGTTCGGGGACTTGAACGGTTCCAAATGATCCAAAAGAGCTTCGACCGTCTCGAATTCAAAATTGTGAAGAACGACGACTTTGATCCGAAGAAGATGGATGCCATTATCAAAAAAATGAAAGAGTTCCTCGAAGATCCTTCCATCGAAATCGACATCCAATACGTTGAACGCATCATGACGCCTCAATCCGGAAAACGTCGCTTCACGATTTCGGAATTTGAAGCGAATTGATCGCCTCTTCATACCCCTCAAACGCGGCTTCCGACGTGAACGTACTGATTTTTTGCCCCGCATTTTTGCCCATTTGCTTTTGTGCTTCAGGTTCCAAGTCCAAAAATGATTCCATGCCTTTTAAGAGTGCCTCATCTGAGTTTTCGCGAACCAAAAATCCCGTTTTTCCTTCATCGACCAGATCAAATGCGGCCGCCACCGATCGAACCGTTAGCACCGGCTTCTTTAGAGACATCGCCTCATTGATCGTCAAACCCCACGATTCACACGGAACATGGTCGGTCCAAATGAACCGTCCAGGAAGAACGAATAAATCAGCTAGCGCAAAATATCGAATGAACTCATCATGCGGCACGATTTCGGCCGCTTGGCTCGCCGTCAACGCTTCATACTGCGGCCAGTGAAAGTTTTTCACCCCCAAGGAATCCAAAAGATCACGACATTTGGGTGCAAACGGCCCATCGCCCACGATCAACAACATCACATCATCCCGTTTTTTCTCTAACTCAGCAAACGCTTGAATCAACAAATCCAACCCTTTATAACGTACGATTCGTCCCAAATAAGCAATCACCGTTTTGTGTTCAGGATTCACGCCATGAACCGCTTCCTTTTGGGAAAGATCCAACGCACAACTCCACGAGGTGAACACTTTTTTAGGGGAGGCCCCCAATTTGAGATAAAACTCACGCGCTTTGGTCCCCGCTGCAATGCACGCGTCCGCACGACGCGCGATCCACTTCACATAAGGATAGACCAAACGAAACACAAACGGCTTGGGCCACACCCAATCTTCCGAAAACACCATAAACTTCTTCTTGAGCAGCTTCGCCATCAAAAATCCAACATGTGTGTTGAACTGCGAAAGCCCGGATGTGATCACCACGTCATAATGCTTTCGCTCCTTCCATAACGTCTTAAAAAGGTCCCACGAAAACGTGGCATATCCAAAACGTGGCTTAGTATGAATCGAAGTGCATTTCCATTTTTTTGCCTCGGGAAACGGGTCGAGCCGTTCCTTTGGCACCAGAAAAACAAAATGGGTTTTGTACGCCTCATGCAGCCGATTGAATAGATCGACTCGATAGGAACGCAACGCAGGATGGATCAGTAAAAGAGACGGTTTCACGCCGAAATCAAAGCAGTTTTTGAGAATAAAAGCAATTTTAGCTATAGTCTGAGGGCATGAACAAGAAGTCCAAACTCAAGATTGGTGTGATGCTGAATGGTTACGACGTCCCTCAATGGGTCGCCGAAGTGATCCACGACATTCAAAAAAAGGATTTCCTTAAGGTATCACTCATTCTGCTCAATGAAGATCGTCCCCCCAAGTGGCGACGCTTTTTCGAGATTCTTCATCGATTCCTCTACAACGTTTATGAACGAGCGGAACGCTTCGTGCTGATCACTGTATTTAAGGAGGAAGATCCTTTCAGGCGCGTCAACATCGAAAAACAAATCAAATCGGTGCCCACAAGGAAAATCCATCCCCTCCGTAAAAAACAGTCCCACTATTTTACTCGGACCGACATCGAAGCCATTCGAAAAGAAAAACTGGACGTGATCGTACGATTCGGATTCAACATCCTTCGTGGGCAGATCCTCAAAACCCCTCGGCACGGCGTCTGGTCATTCCACCATGGAAATCCAGTGCAGTATCGCGGTGGCCCAGCCCTCTTCTGGGAAGTGTACGAACAGAATCCACTCTCCGGCACGGTCCTGCAGATTCTCAACGAGCAATTGGACGCCGGCCAAATCATCTATCGTTCGTTTGCCGCCACCAACGTCTACTCGCTCTTTTTGAACCGCAACAAAACTTATTGGAAAACCTCTGAGTTTTGCATTCGCTGCCTTTCGGATCTACACCAAAACGGTCCCGAAAGCCTTCTTGAGATCGCCACCCCAGAACGCGGCAAACGCACCACCACTCCTGGCAATTTTCGCACGCTGCTTTTCTTATTCAAGTTGATCGGCCGTTGGATTAAAAAACTCACCCAAATCCTATTCGCCAAACGAACCTGGTTCATCGCGTATCGAAAGCGCACTACCATGGACTGGGAGAAACCCCACTGGAAAACGTTCCGCCCGATCCGTCCTCCACGAAAACACTTTTACGCCGACCCCT
>CAZEDN010000099.1:0-4739 GCA_964510905.1 uncultured Candidatus Peribacteria bacterium | reverse complement strand
CCTCTGGTGGCACGGGTGATGTTTTGGCCGGACTTGCTGGATCACTGCTGGCGCGTGGACTCAACCATTACGATGCGGCCAAATTAGCAGCTTTTATCCTGTGTCAGGCTGGCGAAGATCTTTTTGAACAAAAAGGCACCAACTACACGGCGACCGATTTGGCGCTTCAACTCCCTTACACGATCAAAACGCTCTTGGATTAGAGATTGCTGGGGACGCGCAGAATCGGTACAGTGCCCTTGATGACTAAGAACAAAAAAATAGATTTTGCGGTGGGCGGGCAGGCGATCATCGAAGGAGTAATGATGAGGTCTCCTCATTTTTATGTGATGGCGGTACGGCGAGCGAATCGAGAAATTGTTGTGGAGAAACGGGAGTATATGAGTCTCACGAAGCGGTCGAAATTTTGGGCATTGCCGTTTGTGCGCGGCATTGCGGTTTTGTATGAATCGATGAAGCTGGGAATTACGGCGTTGCTGTTTTCGAATAAGATCATGATGGAGGATATCGATAAGGAGGCGGGAAAGAAAACGGGCAAAAAGCGCGCGAAAAAGGAGACAAAATGGTCGCGGTTGTGGACCGGTTTGTTGTGGGGGCTGTATCTGGTGTTTGTGTTTGCGGTGGCGCTGTTTTTGTTTAAATTTTTACCGCTACTGGCTGCGGAAGGCGTTAGCCGGGTTTCGGCTGTGGTGGATGGCCATTATTGGCTGTTCAATGTGGTGGATGGAATCACGAAGGTGTTGATTTTTGTGGGGTACATTTTGTTGATTTCATTGTTGCCGGATGTGCGGCGAGTTTTTCAGTATCATGGGGCGGAGCACCAGGCGATTTGGGCGTATGAACATGATAAATCTCTCACGGTCAAGAATGCGCAAAAGGAACATCCGGAACATCCGCGGTGTGGGACCAGTTTTATTTTTTTGGTGCTGTTCATGAGTGTGGTGATCTATACCGTTTTCCCTGAAGAAGATTCGTTTTGGTTGAAGTTGGGGGAACGCATTGGGGCTCTGCCGATTATTGCGGCGGTGTCGTATGAGTTGTTGAAGTTGAGCGGGAAGCATGCCACTCATTGGTGGATGCGCTGGGTTACATTGCCTGGGTTGTGGCTACAAAAGATTACGACCAAGAAGCCCAGCGATGCGATGCAGGAAGTTGCCCTCGTCAGCCTGGACGAGGCTGTAAAGGCTGAGCGCGATTACCCAGTCGCGTAGGCGTCGTGGCCCAAGTTCCACCATAAGAGCTTTTACTTCTTCGCAATCAGGATCTAAGTTCCATTCTTTGACGCGTCCACCGAATTGATCCAAACGGTCTGCTAGTGCCTGGTCGCCTATTTTGCTGCCCAAATCAAAGGTCCCCACGTGATGGCGCCCTGGAGGTAGGGTTCTCGCTGCGATAGTTGCGCGTGGGTGATCAAATCCGGCATCGATTTCGTCTATGCGTCCTGGCATAATGTTTGGGTTAGGGGCGTATTGTATACAAATTTTTTAAAAATGTCATTAGTGACCCCCGGCGGTCAATTACAAAACGTTGACATGCTATGGCTAGGTGCGTATGTTCTTTGCGCTGGGTCAGTTCGGTCGAGGTCGACGACTGGCCCCAACGTGGGGATGGACGCAGCGCTTCGGCGTCTGGAGTTCTCCCTGGTGCACTGGCGGGTTGGGGTCTCCCCGATTCCGCTGCCGTCGCACCCTTATCCGTTCCTGGACGAGGGTGTGCCCCTGCCGCGCATCGCGCGGTGAACCCGGGGGGCGGGCGAAGATTGAAACCCTTCCCCGTCCCCCAACACCTTTCTCTTCCCTTTTGAGGGGGTTCTCTTTATCATATGCGCATGAAACTTATTGTGATCGGATTCGGAAATATGGGCTCCGCCATTGTGAAAGCGCTGCAAAAGCGTGATGAGCCGTTGTTTGCGTCGATCGCAGTGTTGGACCCCTCAGAAGAGAAACGTGCCGTGGCGCAGGATATGGGCTTGGAGGTTTGGGAAACGTTGGAGAGTGCGGTGATCGATGAGGATTCTGTGATTTTGTTGGCGGTGAAGCCGCAGGACATGGACGATCTTTTGGAATCGTTGAAGGGGAAGTTGTATGCTGGGGCACTTTTGATGTCGATTGCGGCGGGAGTGTCATTGGAGCGACTGAAGGCGGTTTCTGGTCATGAATCGATCGTGCGAGTGATGCCCAATACGCCGGCACTTGTTGGGAAAGGTGCATCGGGATGGATGGTATCGGAAGCGGTTACCGCGGAACAGAAAGATCTCGTAAAAAAAATGCTGGGAAGTTTTGGGATGGCTGTGGAGGTTACCGACGAAGATCAAATGGATATGGTGACCGCACTTTCGGGAAGTGGACCAGCGTATGTGTTTTACTTCTTAGAAGCGTTGGTTGAAGGTGGGGAAGAGTTGGGTCTTGAGGAAGATGTGGCGCTCAAGTTGGCCCTTCAGACGGTTGTGGGGGGTGCAGCTTTGGCAGAATCAGCGAAGGATTTAGATGGACTGCAGCAGTTGTGTGCAAACGTTACGTCAAAAGGAGGTACCACCGAAAAAGCCATCGAGATGTTCGATGAAGGTGAGCTTAAAAAACTGGTTGCCGAGGCGATGGATGCGGCATACAAACGCGCGAAAGAGCTTTAGACCGACTCTTCTTCGGCTTCGGCATTGATGCGCTGAAGGAGCGCTTTTACCTTTTCGTTACCGGCGTCTTGTTCGAGCGCTTTCTGAATCCACCCACGTGCTGCATCGTATTGGCCAGCGTTGGTTTCGATGAGGGCGAGATAGTAATAAACCTCCTTGTGCGGTTCGCGGAACGTAAGAATGTGATTGAAGGCTTCCTTGGCATCGGCTTCGCGCTCAACCGCCATCATCAATTCGCCGAGGTGGTAGGCGTACGTTGGATTGTTGACGCCGATGGTCACCGCCTCACGATAAAACGTCTCTCCCATTTCACGTAACTCGTTGGATTCGGTGAGATTTCCTTGAGACTCTTTCACTTCGGCGTACACGACGTAAGCCAGGCCTAGATTTGCTTGGATATAGGGCTGTGTCTGAACCAATCCGTACGCCCTCTGATAAGCGCTGATGGACGTTTCGAATAAATATTCGATGATTTCCATCTCATTGTTGTACGTTCCAAATTCAAACGCTTTTTCTCCTAGTTGTTCCCAGTAGGCATACACCCACGGCATTTTGTGAGTGGCCTTTTGATACGATTCGATCATCTGCCCCACCTCTTTTTGTTGATACAGTTTATCCGCTTTTTCAAAGTGCCACTCGGCCGACGCCTGTCGGTACGTGAACCATCCACTGAAGAAAAAGAACATCAATAGGACGATCGTTCCTATGAAGGTTTCCCAACCGGCTAACTTTATGGATTTGAACTGTTCAGTCTGAGACTTTGCATCGGTGGTGATGTGATAATAACTGGCCGAAGCGCCCATCAATAAATACAACGGCACCAACGTCCCAATCACTCCAAAACTCATCAACACTTGAATGAAATAGACCAAGCCTGCGGTCAACAACGATAGCGCGGTGAATTTTCGAATGAGCGACGCGTCCTCCTTGTTCCTCATCACGCGGAACAACAATCGCGCCCAACACAGAATCAACCCCAGATAGAAAAACAGCCCAACAATCCCCTGTGTCGCTAAAACATTGAAGTACTCCATGTGAGCGGTTTCGGGGGTAACGGTATCCTGGACGTCTCCGGGCACACGATAATCCAGCCGTCGGTAGGGATTGTACACATCCTGGAATGTGCTGAGCCCATGTCCCAAAATCGGTTTATCGCGGAACATGGCGAGCGAGCTGAACCACCAACTCACACGGTCAGGAACATTCCCCTGCTGCATGTATTCGATCGTGGAAATCGTGCGTTGTGTGAGGCTGAGGTGCGTGAATCGATCGATGATTGGCTTGTGGAAAATCGTGACGAGAATGAGTGCTGCGATGACGCCGGTGATCACTCTTTTGCGTTGTTTCCAAATCCATTGGCGCTTGTGGTACAGCCATGCGATAAAGAAGAGAAAAGCGGCTCCCACAAGCGCAAAGAAGGCACCACGGCTCGCCGTAGCGAGAATCGTGGCCAACATCGGGAGTACTGCCAAAACGTACAATACTCTGTGTGCGGGCCTTTTGGCGTTCACAAACAGTCCTGCGAGCAACATCACATGAAACGCGAGATACGCCCCAAAATGGTTACTGTGTCCCATGGTTCCAAACACGCGAAGCGTGGGATCGTGGTCCCAACTTTCGGCACCCACCACTCCTTTAAACTGGAGAAGCCCATAAATCGCCAACGCCACGGCGGTCCAGACCGAAATGCGGATGAACCGTCGGATTTCATATTTGGATTGAAAAAAGGTCATGACCACAAACATGAGAAAGAGTAGATTGAGCATGGTCATGAGTCCCAAAAATCTTCCCTGATCTCCAAAGAAACTCACCCAGAAATAAGTCGAAAACAATGTTGTCAATCCAAGCACCACCGCATTTCCGATGAGCCACTTATTGAGGGGCGAACTTCGATAACTCAGCTTCTTTTGCGCCAACGTCTGAACCCCCCAAACCAACACGATGAGCAGCGTGATCACGCGTACCACCGTGAGTTTGGGCATGGTGAACGCAGAACTGAATTCGGTGTGGTAGACGACCGGCACCAATATCACCATCGCGTAGATGAGCCAGCGGATGATGTCGTGTGTGGAGAAAGCTTTGAGGGTCTTGCCCATTCAAGTGGGGTTAG
>CAZEDN010000098.1:0-4764 GCA_964510905.1 uncultured Candidatus Peribacteria bacterium | reverse complement strand
TTCATCCAACAAGCTTTGGCGAATGAACCATTGACCCTTTATGGAGAGGGCGAACAGACCCGCTCGTTTTGTTATGTGTCGGATATGGTGGAGGGATTGATCGCGATGATGGCCAAGGACGATTTTTCGGGGCCGGTCAATTTGGGAAATCCCGAGGAGTTTTCGATCAAAACATTGGCGGAGCAAATCGTGGAGATTATGGAATCTTCTAGTCAACTCACGCATGAACCGCTACCTGAAAACGATCCTCAGCGCCGTTGTCCAGACATCACTTTGGCACAGCAAGCACTCGATTTTTCTCCTCAAGTTTCTCTTAAAGAAGGACTCATTCAAACCATCGATTCTTTCAAACTTTAACCTTCCCAATAATGGCTTCTCATCTTTTTACTTCTGAATCGGTCACCGAAGGGCATCCGGATAAGATTGCGGATCAAATTTCGGACGCGATCTTGGATGCGATTTTTGAACAGGATCCTCAGGCTCGTGTGGGGTGTGAGGTGTTGGTGAACACAGGATTGGTGTTGGTTTCTGGAGAGATCACCACGTCGTGCTATGTGCATATTCCAGAATTGGTACGTGAAACGATTGAGGATATTGGGTATACGGACGCGACGTATGGGTTTGATCATAAGGCGTGCTCAGTGTTGACGGCGATCGATGAGCAAAGTCCGGACATTGCGATGGGCGTGGATCGAGAAGGAGCAGGCGATCAAGGCATGATGGTGGGGTTTGCGACCAACGAAACTCCGGAATTGATGCCGCTCCCGATCATGTTGGCGCACCGCCTCGCCCAGCGACTGGCCGAGGTGCGCAAAGATGGCATGCTCGACTATTTGCGTCCTGATGGGAAGGCCCAGATCACGGTGGAGTATGATGACGGGAAACCCAAACGCGTTCATACGGTGGTGCTATCCACCCAGCACGATCCGGAAGTGGATCAAGAACAGATTCGAAAGGATGTGATGGAGCATGTCATTCAACCGATTTGTGGTGGCCATTTGGACGACGATACGATTTATCACATCAACCCCACGGGACGGTTTATCGTGGGTGGCCCTCCTGGGGATTGTGGACTCACGGGACGAAAAGTGATCGTGGACACGTACGGTGGCATGGGTCGCCATGGAGGCGGTTGCTTCTCTGGGAAAGATCCTTCTAAAGTGGACCGATCGGGCGCGTATGCGGCCCGTTATGTGGCCAAAAATCTTGTGGCGGCTGGATTGGCGGATAAGTGTGAAGTTCAAATTGCGTACGCGATTGGCGTGAAAGAACCGTTGTCGATTTCGGTGGATACGTTTGGGTCCGGGAAAGTTGAAGACGATGCACTGGTGGCACTGATTCGTGAACATTTTGATCTCACGCCTCACGGCATGATCGAGCACCTCAATTTGCGCCGTCCCATCTATAAAAAGACTGCTGTTTATGGCCATTTTGGACGTGAAGAGGACGAATTTACCTGGGAAAAAACGGACAAAGTGGACCTTCTTAAAAAATCTCTAAAAGCCTAACCTCATGACCGACTATAAAGTGGCTGACCTCACGTTGGCCGATCTAGGACGAAAAGAGATCACCGTGGCCGAAAAAGAGATGCCTGGATTGATGGCGCTTCGAGAACGGTATAAAAAGGAGCAACCCCTAAAAGGAGCGCGGATCGCGGGCTGCATCCACATGACCATTCAAACCGCGGTGCTGATCGAAACGTTGATCGCGCTGGGCGCGGAGGTGCGATGGTCGAGCTGCAATATTTTTTCCACGCAGGATCAAGCGGCGGCGGCGATGGCCAAAACAGGAGTTCCGGTGTTTGCGTGGAAGGGCGAAACCGAAGAGGAGTATGAATGGTGCATCGAACAAACGATCCATGGACCGGATGGGTGGACCCCCAACATGCTCTTGGATGATGGCGGCGATTTGACCGCGATGATGCACGAAAAATATCCCGAACTTCTTAAAGATGTGCGCGGCCTTACCGAGGAAACCACGACCGGCGTTCATCGCTTGTATCAGATGATGGAGCAGGGGAAATTGAAGGTTCCGGCCATCAATGTGAACGATTCGGTGACGAAGAGTAAGTTTGATAATTTGTACGGATGTCGTGAGTCTCTGGCGGATGGTTTAAAACGTGCGATGGATGTGATGATCGCCGGGAAAACGGTGGTGATTGCTGGTTATGGCGATGTGGGAAAGGGCTGCGCTCAGTCCATGCGTGGATTTGGCGCGCGGGTGATCATTACGGAGATCGATCCGATCATTGCGTTGCAGGCGGCGATGGAAGGGTACGAGGTCATGACCATGGATGACGCGGCAAAGGAGGGCCATATTTTTGTGACGGCAACCGGATGTGTCGATGTGATCACGGAGAATCACTTCATGGCGATGCCGGACCAGGCAATCGTGTGCAACATTGGCCATTTTGATAGCGAAATCAATGTGGCGTGGCTGGAGGATGGAGTGGAAGCGGGACGACTTCAAAAAGAAAACATCAAGCCTCAAGTGGACAAGTATATTTTTAAAGATGGAAAGGAAATCTATCTGTTGGCGGAGGGACGTTTGGTGAATTTGGGATGCGCGACCGGCCACCCGTCATTTGTGATGAGTAATTCCTTCTCCAATCAAGTTTTGGCTCAAATCGAACTGTTCACCAATACGAAGGAGTATCCGTTGGGCGTTCATTTCCTCCCAAAGAAATTGGATGAGGATGTGGCACGCTTGCATCTTGAGAAATTGGGGATTGGGTTGGACACACTCACGCCGGAGCAGGCCGATTATTTGGGCATTCCGGTGGATGGCCCGTATAAGCCGGATCATTACCGCTATTAAATATGAAACGCTTTAAACTTTTGATTTTTGCGGGGTATTACGTGCCCCATCGCGGTGGATATGCAGAAAGCTTGCATGGTTTGGCACGCCGTTTGGTGAAAAAACATCATACGGTGACGGTGGTGACGTGTCATGTCGATGTAGAGGCACCCAAAGAAGAGGAAATCGATGGGGTGACCGTCCTTCGACTCCCCTGTTGGCATCTGTTGGGAGGCACGTATCCGGTGTTTAAACCAACACTCAAAACGTGGCGCATTTGGCGACGATTGATCTGCGAAAAATTTGATGTAATCAGTACGCAAACTCGGTTTTTCCCGACCTCTTTCTTGGGGACGTTTTTTGCGTTGCGCACACGCATCCCCAATCTGCACACGGAGCGGGGTGCGTTTCATAGCGTGGTCAAAAATCCGCTCATCCATTTCATCAGTCACACCATTGACCATACGTTGGGATCGATGGTAGTGCGTCTTGCAAAGATCAATGTGGGTGTGTCGCGCGCGGCAACCCATTTTTTACGCCATCTTCATGCGCGCAATATTCATCTGGTGCACAATGGGGTCAAAATCATTCCCGTTCTGCCGGACGAAGATAAGAAACGGCTCAAAAAGCGTTTGGGATTCAAACCGTCGGAGACGATTATTTTGTTTGTGGGACGCTTGGTTTACGCAAAAGGGTTGCAAGACATCCTTCCTTTGCTTCCCGAGCTCATGAAAACGCACCCCCATTTACGATTGGTGGTGGTGGGCGATGGGACGCACACTCGCCATCTCAAAAAACAGGTGGGGCAGCTCCACATCGGCGCGCAGGTGAGCTTTGTGGGACAAAAAGAGTTCAGCGAAGTGAGACGGTATTTACAGGCGACCGATATTTTTGTGAATCCCTCGCATTCCGAGGGGCTCCCGCGTTCGGTGCTCGAAGCGGCGGCGGCCGGTTTGCCCATCATCGCGAGTGATGTGGGCGGCACGGAAGAGATCATTGAGGATGGTTTGAGCGGGCTTTTGGTTCAGCCCAAGGATACGGCAGCATTTTCACACGCGTTTAAATCTTTTCTCAAATCACCTAAAAAAGCGCACCAAATGGGGCGTGCGGCGCAAAAACATGTTCATAGCGCTTTTGACTGGGATAAAATCGCTCAGTCCTACATTGATCTCTTGAAACAACTTGTGTAATGTAGCGCCATGAATAAACGCACTGTGCTTGTTACCGGTGGAGCAGGATTTATTGGGAGTCATCTTTGTCGACGACTGGCACAAGATGGCCATCAGGTCATTTGTTTGGACAATTTGAGTACCGGAGCACGTACGAATGTGGACGACATCGAAGGGGATTTTATTTTTGTGGAAGGAGACGCGAACGATCAAGCAACTCTCACCCAGATTTTTGACGATCATCCGATCGATACGGTGTTTCATTACGCGGCGGTGGTGGGTGTGAAGCGAACCTTGGAAGATCCGATCAATGTTTTGGAAGATGTGAATGGCATTCAGCACATCCTCAAATTGTGCAAGGATCACAATGTGAAAAAAGTACTGTTCGCTTCCAGTTCTGAGGTGTATGGCGAGCCGGTGGAGATCCCTGAAGTGGAAGATGGTCATGTGAACGCTAAACTCCCTTATGCGGTCGTAAAATTAATGGGCGAAAAATTGATGGAGTCGTACCATGAGATGCATGGTCTCAATACGACTTCACTCCGATTTTTTAATGTTTATGGACCGCGCCAGGAAAGCAGTGCGTACGGTTTTGTGGTGGGGATTTTCATCAAGCAGGTTTTGGAGGGTAAGCCCCCTACCATTTTCGGAGATGGCACCCAAACGCGTGATTTTGTTTACATCGATGACAATATCGAAGCGGCCATCCGTGTGATGGATTCGGACAATACGGCGGGCGAAGTGCTCAATATTGGGACGGGCCGTCCCAGTACGATCCTCGATCTCGCGGAAGACATCA
>CAZEDN010000097.1:0-4789 GCA_964510905.1 uncultured Candidatus Peribacteria bacterium | reverse complement strand
ATAATAAAATGAAGTTAAATTTTAGTTCCAGAAAGCAATCCTATCTTGACATAACCTGGATTGTCAATATAAGATCCTCGCCTAACTCTAAAACATCAACTTTACAAAATGAGCGATTTTTTGGGAGATGCACAATCATGGAGCGACGAAGAAAAAAAGAATTGGCCAATACTCGAAAGTAGAGTAGCTGAACATGAACTTAGTGATGCACAAAGGACTCCCGTTCAGCAAGCCATCGCTCGAGCCATTCGCGAAATAGGCAAACACATGGGCGAGCACATAGTAAGTCTTTTGGAAGCAGATAAAACTCCACCCCCAGAAAAACTCGCACCCTATACCGCCGATGACTACGGACCCTATCAATTTTTGAGACAAACCCTCTTTGCTAATGCCCGATCGGTTGAGCAAGTCCAACGACTCACACGCGGATACATCGGATATTGCGCCAAAAGCGAACATCATCGCGTTCGCGGAAGATTACTAGGGGGCCTTGCCGAAACCGGTTTGTTGTCTCAGATGGCACGAGTAAGGGCAGGCAGTCTTTCCGTAGGAGATGACGGCGAACCACAAATGGAAATGCACGAAATTGGAGGAGATGAACAAAGAGAACTACTCGAAATGATGATTCCTCAACTGTTGGAACAAGAAAAAGAAGGTCAAGCAGTAAGCCTTTTCAAAGAAGTCGCCAGCGCAGAAAAATGGACATGCCTCACTGAAATGGCACGCAATCATGGGTGGATAGAACCTTTCCTTGACGCCCTGAGCCCTTCCGAAATAACCGCTTATGCTAGAGAGGGTTACGACGATGGTGCACTTAATCTGATGGCAGACCCAACACATATTTTCGAAACCACCGGAGCAGAAACCCCCACCATTGTCCGCACAGTCCCGGACGAAAAGAGAATGACTCCAGAGAAATTGGCAAGACTCCTCCAATTGCCATATTTAAGGTCTCACATGCGCGCGGATGCAGAAAATCGTCGCGGTTCATTTGTCAGTAATCTAGCCATAATCGCCGAATATTTTTGTGAAAACGATGAAGCGGTCCATATGAATCAAATCACGCTTACAGACGTAGAAACGTGGCTAAGAAGAAAATTCGAAGTTCACCAACCCAACCTTGCGGTGGCTCGCTATCAATGGATGCGGCTACAAGGGACAAGTTTTGCGCGATGTGGAAATTTCATTGAAGGATACATTTTAGAACTGCATCGACAGGAGCACCCATGGTTATTTGATCTGGCCGGATTTAGTGTTCCATCGGGAATAGAATCCCAAGGACTACTCTTTTCGATTTATCTTGAGGCACTAAGAAATGCAGGCCCAGATGACGAAGCCCGACTAAGACCCATTCTGCCAGGCACAGCACATTTGAGCAGCTTTCAACAAAGCGAGGGGCATTCTATGGGCACAATTGCAGCATTGAGAGAAAGACTCCACAACAGCATAAAACGCTGGGCAAAAGAAATGACTCCATTAGGAGGGACGTCAGAATACAATGAATTGATTGTGAGGATAATTAGAAAATCAGACGAAATGAGTCCATTCCACTGGAATGCTATCGAGGGTTTTGAACTCCTCGATCCAGTGGGGATTGAGAAATATGAAAGCGAAATAGAAAGAAATATACGACAAGCCATTTTGGGGGAGATGATGGATGAAGTCCAAGAAATGACACCAGCCCAATTCCGTGATTTTCGAGCTGCAATAATCCCAGCATTCCCCGAAGGAGAAACAAGAGACGAAGTAACAGCTGCCCTAGATGCGGCTGCCGTAAGATTGGCTGCTGCACATGGAGTCATGAGTGAGCATGGATCGATTGAATTGGTAGATATGGCAAACAGAGAAGGTGCCCCAGAAGATATACCTAGTATCATTCTACCAGGGAATGTCCCATTAGATGAAATAGTAGGACCACAGGGCGTAAGGACCGGCATGATGAGCCGGCTGGCTGAGCAAGCCCTGATTCAAAGGCATTTCGCAGACGTTCGTGGGGGAGAACAAATCATGCAATATCTCATGCGACACCGTGAAACGATGAACCCGGGAGAATTGATCCTGCCAAATGATGAAGCGCCCAATCCAGGGATCATTGAGGAGTATGCCGACTCTCCAGATCTTCTGTCACTCACTCAAATGGCAACATTGCTTGGATATTTTGGGTATGACCACGACCAAATCCGTAGAGAAATTGAATCTCAAGTAGAGCATCTCACCGCTTGCAGTCATCCCGCTCTAACAACAGTGGGAGTAGAATGGGAACAAATCGGTGCGACTCCGGATGGTCTTCTCGTAGGACCACATTTTAACTGGCTAGGAGGCTATGTCATGGCTGGAGGGAATGACCACGACATGAATGAATTGATGACCGCACCAACTCAAAGTTCAGCAATGCAAGAATTGATGTTCGGATTTTTCACTGATCCACGATTTCAATTTTTGAAAACCGATGAACTATGGCGGCAAAATCAAATTCCAGGTAGAAGACCTAGTTCACTTCATCTTAATGCGGGAATCCCTAGAGATGTTTCTATGGGAAGACAAACCATTGATCGTTTCTTAGAACCGATACAAACAGCCAACTGGCTTGTAGGAGGGGGTGGAGCAAGGCAGCGCGGAACTGCACGGGCAAGAACCAATAAATGGCGCCCCAACGCCCTTCTAGATGTCCTGGAAGACAAAAACGAAGTGGTCAAATTCGAAATCCGCAATCTAGAGTTAAGAGAAGACGGAGCACATCTCCAATCCATTCGTGATTTACACATGATCATCTCCGCGGGGATGCAGCGCATTCGTGAAGAATCGGGCTGCCGACTCACTGAAGATGAGCGCGCAATAGCTGGATTGTACGAACAGTTCACAAGAGAGGTGCTCACACTAGAAAGTAATGACGACGAACGCGCCCAACAGCTCATCCGACGTTATGCAGGAAGGATTGCCCGAGAATTAAATATCCCTGAAATACCGGGAAGACAGGAAGGGATTGTTCGCGTAAATGCTCCAGAACAAAGGATCGTCGCGCCCTAACCCCAACCCAATGCCCCCAAGACCAGATGCATACCGTGGAGAGACCCAAGAGATCATGTCGCAACTCCTGAGCCGCGAGATCATCGATCGTGTGCGGCCGTTGGCCAATCTGGGGTCGACCAATCCCATTCACGGAGCACTGGATGCATCGGTGGCCGACGAAGTGGTTGAGTGGTTGGTGGGAAAGCTGGGGCGAGACTTGCTAGGTACACTCACTAACCTGTCCAATGGGGCACTTTCCATTCAGAGCGCGCGACTCGATTTTGAACGGCTTGAAGATCGAATCCTTCCCGCAGTAAATGACGATATCGCTACATGGATAAATATTCAAAAAGTCATCTACGCCATTCGTCTTCAAATCGACACCGCTGCCGTCATCATCAAAGCCATTCTTGACGAAAGAGTTGACGCCAAGATACCCCCAGAACTTGAAAGTGAACGAGCGCGATGGGCAGAACGAATCGAAAAACTCAGGGCTGGAGATCTACCAATGCCAGAGGTCGAAGGCGGCCCAATCGGAGAGGAGACACAAGCCGGAGAAGAGATACGCGCCTGGATAGACGAACGAGACGGCAAACCAGATTCAATATGGAAAAAATTGCTTAGAGTATTTTCTCGATACCCCCTGGGAACACGCCTAACTTGGATACAACTTGGAAGAGAAGCAGGGATACGCGAACAGCAGATAGGGAACGGGATGAGCGTCATTCGAGGGCTACAATACGGCTCAAGCTTTCCCTTTCAATTGTGTGACGACAACCGTTCACCACGAGAATACTGGGTGGAGCGGAAGGGGGAGGAGTAAGGAAAGAATTCAAGAAAAACTCAAGTCAAATGCCTATAAATAGCAGCATTTTTTTAGTAAAATAAACCTGGAATCGAACCCGGGTTGGCCTATAAAATCACACCAATGCCTGCACCGTTTAGTGAAAAAGAGAACCAAAGAATCAAAAACACACTTTACGATCTTTACGTCATCCAAAATAAATCACTCTCCGAAATTGCAAAAGAGCAAGGGATGAGTGAATCAGGGATTTACGAACGCTTAAAACGATACCAAATCCCAACCTCACCTCACCGAAAGAAAAACTACCTCAATCGCAAAAAGGGTGTGCGAATTCCAAGACATTCAAAGGATCTGGCAGAGCTAACGGGGATTAATAGACACAGACGGGTTTATCTATCGCTTAAAATCAGGACATCTTCAGATACTTTTCAAAAATCGATCCCAGCCTTTACTTGAAGGGGCAAGAAGACTGTTTATGGATAGTGGGTTCCATCCATCTAGAGTGAGCAGAGACTCGGTTTACTTAACACGACAAGCAGAAATTCAAAAATACTTTTGCGAAATTGGCAGTTCTAATGTAAAACACGGATATCGGTATTTAACATTTCGGGCAGGTAGCGAAGCGGCCAAACGCGGCAGACTGTAAATCTGTTCCCTTGGGTTCGGGGGTTCGAATCCCTCCCTGCCCACCACCACGCGAAGAGGACAATATCCTATTTCGCGAATTCGCCATAAAAGAAAGGGGCTCTATCTATGTCCATTCTGCGAAGGTACGGTGTAATCTTTTGTTCATCTTTTTTACAGGTTAGATTGAAAATAATTCAAAATCTATCGTACCTTGGCGAAAAGAACACCCCGAACTCCTCCCTCCCGCGTCAGATGCACCCCTTGACAAATACGAAAAAATAGATTAAAAAGTATCCTAAAGAAAAGTTCTACCCTCTAAATCACTCCTTTTGAGCGATCCCGACCGAC